>NZ_SCTN01000411.1 GCF_004297345.1 Aquabacterium sp.
GTCATGTAGTGAACCTTGTTGGCCATGAATGTGCCCAACCCAACGGTGACCTGTTCTTTGGCTACCCACTGCCCTTGCGTTAACGCGACATTGGCACTGAACCCGTCTGTACAGGTCTTGCTCCATTGCTTTGACCATTTCATGCCGGCAGATATGGGCACTGGGACAGCCTGCGGTGCAACAGAGAACGTACAAGTTCGGTTTGGCAACTGGCTGGTGACACTGTTGAGTACACCACCGTTCGCGTAGTTATCGACTTCGTCGACCGTGTAGTCCGTTCCGTGCAGCAGAGGCACTTGGCCGCCCACTGTGGACAAACTCCGCACGAAGCTGCCGTCGTTGCTCACAGTGGTGACAGTGTTGGTGTACTTCAGATCCATCGTCGAACCGCTGTCATCCACAATGTGTTTGGACCACGTCGTGGCGTCGCCCACAGCGATGGCTGAGGACGCCAAAGGGTCTGATGCACTTGCAGGAGTCGCTTGTGGCGGTTCAGTTGGCGCGCCAGGTTGGCTGGATCCGCCACCACCGCATGCGGCCAAGGTGCCGCATATGGCTACGCAGAGCAGGCCCCAACGGATGCGACTGGTATCAAGCGTGTCAAATTTGACATCATGAACGCAGGCGGATGCCTCCAACTTCCTGGATTTCGACATTGCTTCTCCCATTTGATGTTCTCGATCAAGCAGGCCATGCCCGGGCGAACTTGAAACGTGGGTGCGATGTTAGCGAGCGCCCTCAGGAAAAACGTTATTGAGGGGCAGCTGCATGGCCACTTTGCAAGAGTTTACAAATGGCGATCTGCTCTACGAGAAACGTCAAATTCGGCCACACATCGGCAATGCATGTGCGCACATGGATGCAGCGAGGTGGGATGCCGCGTCATCCAATCGTGAGGGGGGGCGTTGAGTCAGGATCCTTCCACCCGATAAGGGCAACATGACAAAGCAAATAGCTCGCGCTCTGGCCACTGCATCGCTGGCCACCTTGTTAAGCGCCTGTACGATTACGCCGCCTCACATCGCATACACAGGGCCTCGAATCGCCATCGTCGCCTCATCGCCACCACCGCCACCCAGAGTGGAGGTGGTGCCTGTTCAACCCTACCCTGATACTTTCTGGGTGCACGGTCATTGGGAGTGGGAGGGTGAACGCCATCGCTGGGAGGACGGGCATTGGGAGCGACGCAGGGAGCATGAACACTGGATCCCTCATCGCTGGGAACCCGATGGCCATGGACGCTGGCAGATGACGGGCGGCTACTGGCATCGCGAACAGCAGTAGATGCCATGGCGCAATCCTGGCTTAACGCAATGAAGTAGCCAAGCGTGGGTCATCCACGCGAGTGAAGGTGAAGCCGTCCTTGCGTATGGCTTCAATCACCTCATTCAAGTGCGCCAGTGTGTTCGCATGAATTTCGTGCATCAGGACGATGCCACCGTGACGCTCTCGCACAGCGGATGCCACGTGCCCCACAAAGTCACTTCGAAACTGCACCGCGACACCGCACGACACTGCCTCATGCAGTGCGACAGTGCCGCTCCTGTCAAACGCCCAGTCGCAACTGTCAACGTGCCAACCCACGATGCGGTAGCCCTTGGCGTGCAGCAAATCATTGCCATTGCACGTTGAGTTGCCAAAGGGGTATCTGTAAATTTTGACATCCAGATCTTCGGGCATCTGCTCGAGCCCCTTTGTGATTTCGCTATTCTGGGCTTCAACGCCCAGATCATGAAAGTTGGGGTGAGACCACGAGTGGCTGGCGATGACGTGGCGTTTGCTGGCCAGGACCTTGCGCACCAGCTCAGGGTACTTTTGCATCTTCTCGCCGATAAAGAAGAAGGTTGCGGGGATGTCATAGCGTTCCAGAACAGACAAAATCTGTTCGGTGCGCTCGGGGTCTGGTCCATCGTCGAATGTGAGTGCAACCAGACCAGCAGGGGGGGGGGTAGCGATGTCTGACTCGAAGCGGCATTGCGCGTGCAACGCCTCTGGTGTACTCATCATGCGCTCGCGCAGGCGGTTCAGATGTGCTTGCCGTACCTGCGCGTGCAAATGTTCGTGATGGCTCGGCGTTGCCGCTGCCGGCGCGGGCTCTTCTGGGGCAGCCATGGCAGCCAGCGTCAATGGTGAGAGAGCCATCACGGCCAGGAGGCGCCGGATTTTGGGTATCCAAGAGAACATCGAAACTAGTCCTGATGCATAGTAAAAACCGCTCCAATTGTCGCCTGACTGTCGCGACATCTGCACGTGCAAGACAGGCTCTCGTCGCCGCGACGATGCTTGCATGCGGCTTTGTGCTGGGCCTGGGCGCGCAGCCTGCCAACGCGGGGGGCTGTGGCTTCGATCTGCGCCAACTTCAGTTCCAGGGCAGCGATTTGGAGCAGTCTGCCTGCTTGCTTCGCACGGTTCATGTGGGTGGCGTGGTGGATGCCGCACCTGCCAAGATACCGGATGGTATGCGTCACCTTGTTGACAGGCCGATGCGAGTCTGGAAGGACGCACTGCGCAAACACATCGCGTTGAGCGGACTGACTGAAAAGGCGCTCGGTGGTTCGCTGGATGCGCCACTGTCGAGCGTATTGCGTGAAGACGGCGGCAGGATTTCTGCGCATTACTTCGTGATCCACGACACCAGTTGGCCATGGCTGGATGCGCAGCCATTCCCGATCGATACAGACAGCCAAGTCAATGACCTTGGATTTTACGCGCATGCATCCACTGCAATGGCGCATGTCTTTGTCAATCGGCTTGGAAAGACGCTGACGACACACGAATTTGAAGAACCCTGGCGGGCAACCAAATTGGAGAACAAGGTCATTGGCTTGCATTCCCGAGGGCTGTTTCTGCACGTGGAGTTGGTGCAGCCTCGCAGGCGAGATACCAATGGGCCTGCCGGCAATGACGCGTTGGCGCCTGAGCCTGGCTTTACAACGGCGCAGTACGATACCTTGGCGCTTCTCTATATGGCGGCAAGCGTTCGGGCTGGGTTCGGGCTGGTCCCAGGTTTGCATGCCGCAATTGATGATGGATTGACCGGGGGACACGATGACCC
Organism: Aquabacterium sp.; assembly: GCF_004297345.1. Classification (GTDB taxonomy): domain Bacteria; phylum Pseudomonadota; class Gammaproteobacteria; order Burkholderiales; family Burkholderiaceae_C; genus Aquabacterium. The sequence goes on from NZ_SCTN01000411.1 coordinate 3,056, forward strand.
TCAGAACTTCCAGTTGGAGGAGTTCGCTGCAGCCTTGATACGGCTGCAAACTCGATTGTCTGCACTGAGTACGAATCTGGTATCAACTGACAGCGCACTGGCCAAAGAGCCGGGCGTTCGATGAGGCTGAATTGGTTCTTCTTTCAGTCTGTTCACTGTTTATATAGGTGGAGTCCTGCATGAACGTCGTCAAATCCATCGCTGTGTTCAATGAAGGCCGAGACCCTGAGCGCTTGCAGATGAAATACAGCAAGATGCGCAGCACCCCATTCGCATTCTTGCGTGGCACTTGCCACTTGTTTTACGAACAACTGCCGCTGTCTGGCATTTTCAAGAAGGCGCCCTTGGTGTGGACATGTGGCGATCTTCACCTGGAAAACTTTGGGACATACAAGGGCGACAATCGACTCACCTACTTTGATGTGAACGATTTCGACGAGGCCCTCCTGGCTCCAGCCAGTTGGGACATTGTCCGCATGTTGACCAGTCTGCACGTCGGTGCCGATAGCCTGGGCATCAAGCGCAAGGAGGCGCAAGAGCTAAGTCAGCTGTTCGTGAATGGGTACGGCCAAGCACTTGCGCAAGGAAAAGCTTATTGGCTTGAACGCCAGACGGCACACAGTCTGATCAAAGGCTTGCTGAACAGCCTCCAGGATCGCCAGCGGCTTGACTTTCTGGACAACCGAACGAGGATGAAAAACAAGAGGCGATCCATCCTGATCGATGGCAGGAGAGCGTTGCCAGCTTTGTCGTCGGAACGATCCGACGTCATCCAACTCATGAATGAGTTTGCACAGCCGTCTTTTTTCAATGTACTGGATGTTGCGCGACGCATTGCCGGAACGGGTAGCCTGGGCGTTGAGCGCTATGCCATCCTGGTTGAGGGAAAAGGTTCGCCGAACGGCAACTACCTGCTCGATTTGAAAGAAGCAAGGGCCTCATCGCTGGCTGCAAGGGTCAAGGTCAAGCAGCCTCAATGGGCGACCGAGGCTCATCGCATCGTTGAGATTCAACGGCGCTTTCAGGCCGTGCCGATGGCATTTCTCCAAGCTGTCGACATGAAAGGCAAGCCTTATGTTCTCAGAGGGCTGCAGCCATCGGAGGATCGGATCACGCTGGATGGCTCAGGGCACGCTCTCGCTGACATTCAACAGTTGATCTGTGACATGGGCCGCCTCGTCGCTTGGGGGCAGTTGCGCAGCAGTGGGCGTCAAGGGGCAGCATCCGCAGACGAGTTGATTGATTTCGCCTTGGGCGTTCGATGGCAAGAAAAGCTCATCGAAGCTTCAAAAGCATGCGCGGATCAAGTCATGAGCGATGCTCGGACTTTTTCTGAGGCATATGACGATGGCGCGTTTCGCTGAGTCAACATCATGAGAAAACGGCGCGTGGATCCGAATCGGTCACACTCTCGTCTGTACTTCATGTTCATGAATTGACTGTCATGTTCCCAATGGCCTATTCGAATTTGCACACTTACTGGTCACCGGCCTTCCTGGGGGCCAATGGCTTCATCCTTTTGAACTTGTTGGGGGCATTGCTGTTAGGCATGCTGGTTGGTTACGAGAGAACGTTTCGCGGGCGCGCTGCAGGCATGCGCACCTATGGCCTGGTCTGCATGACATCGGCTGGTTTGACGGTGCTGGTCGGGTTGCCTGGCTATTGGTACGGTGGACATTCATCTGTCACGGGCGGGGATCCGACACGCGTCATTCAGGGGGTGGTCACTGGCATCGGTTTCTTGGGGGCCGGTGTGATCATGAAAGATGGCTTTCACATTTCCGGACTGACAACCGCCGCGTCCATCTGGACTTCTGCGGCAATTGGCATCATGCTGGGTGCAGGTTTCTACGCGGCGGCCATTCTTCTTGCGCTGGTTTGCACGATTTCGATGGAGTGGGTACGTAGTCTGGAGCGATGGCTACCCAATCACCCGATTTTGACGGTCACCGTCTTGTTCAAGCAGGGCTTTGTTCCCAAGGAAGAAACCTTGTGTGAACTGGTCCGTGGACACGGATACACCGTAGCCCTGGATTCTTTGTGCATCAGCCACAAGGATGGGCAACCGGAGTGGCACTTCAATGCAGTCGGTACCAGTAGTCGACAAGGTGTGTCCTCGACTCAATTGGCGGGAGATTTGTCATCTCTGGAGGGCGTCACGAGCTTCAGTGTCGCCCCGAACAAAGGCTAGCCATGGCTCGTCATCCGTATCAAACTGGGCTATACATGTAGTTGCCACTTGAGTGCGCTACGCTAGAGATGACATTCATCATTGTCAGGTACACGTCATGTCAAGAACCCTCAGCAAAGAGCCAGTCGCCGATGAGCCGGCGCAAACCGTTCTGGTGTTGCAAGGTG
>NZ_SCTN01000412.1 GCF_004297345.1 Aquabacterium sp.
GCTCCAGCGTCACAATGCGCTGGAGCCTCCGGTGGTGGTCGTGGCTGACGCGCAGGCCCCATCCGACAAGCTGGTGGCCATGTGCGGCCGCGCTGGCATTCCGCTTTTCGTCACGCAGGAACCTGCCGGCCACGTCATCGACGTGCTGCGAAGCTACCTCACTCAACATTTCGCCGAGCGCATCACGCGGCACGGCGTGTTCATGGACATCCTGGGCCTGGGCGTGCTGTTGACGGGCGAATCCGGCCTGGGCAAGAGCGAACTGGGGCTGGAATTGATTTCTCGCGGCCATGGTCTGGTGGCCGATGATGCCGTGGACTTGTTCCGTGTGTCTCGTACCGCCATCGAGGGCCGTTGCCCCGAGTTGCTGCTCAACTTGCTGGAAGTGCGCGGCATCGGCCTGCTGGACATCAAGGCCATCTTTGGTGAAACCGCCGTGCGCCGCAAGATGCGGCTCAAACTCATCGTGCACCTGGTCCGCAAGGAAACCATGGAGCGCGAATTCGAGCGCCTGCCTTACGAGCCCTTGTTTGAAGAGGTGATGGGCGTACCCATCCGCAAGGCGGTGATCGCGGTGGATGCCGGTCGAAATCTGGCCGTGCTGGTGGAGGCCGCCGTGCGCAATACCGTGCTGCAACTGCGTGGCATTGACACCTACAAGGAATTCATCGAACGCCACCAGCGCGCGATGGAGCGCGGCGGTAACTGAGCGTCAGCGGCCGTTCGCGCCGGTTTTGTTGCTACAGCCTTCGCGCTCGCAGATCACATACAGCGCCAGGGCATGGTCCTGTAGCTTGTAACCCCGTTCCCGGGCAATTTCCTGCTGACGGCGCTCGATTTCCGCATCGTAGAACTCTTCCACGCGACCGCAGTTCACGCATATCAGGTGATCGTGGTGCTTGCCTTCGTTCAATTCGAACACGGCTTTGCCGGCTTCGCTGCCCGCTTCGAAATGGTTGCGCGACAGGATGCCGGCCTGCTCGAATTGCATCAGCACACGGTAAACCGTGGCCAGGCCGATGTCGGAGCCTTCCGTCAGCAACAGCTTGTAGACGTCTTCCGCCGTCATGTGGCGCTGCGCCGCTTGCTGGAAGACTTCCAGGATCTTGATGCGTGGCAATGTGGCTTTGAGCCCGCTGCTCTTGAGTTCTTCTGCGTTGGTCATGGGGTGGGGGCTCCAGGGTGCGGGCAACCGTGACCGGCCCCCGCTAGAATGCCCAATGATATCGATATGCGCCCGACCTGGGAAACTGTCAGGCCTTGTCGTGTCTCGGCCTTCGTGCCGATTTGCCCTGACTCTGCCCCATACAGTCCATTTCGGTCTTACCGGACACCAACCGAGCTCTTCATCCATGACGCTGAAATTCCTTCGTCGCACCTTGATGTGTCTGGCCCCTGTGCTCACGCTGTCGGCCTGCAGCACCAGCGGTTTCTCGCTCAGCAAGCCCGAGACGCTGTTTGGTCTGCTGGAGCCTTACAAGGTGGACGTGGTGCAAGGCAACGTCGTGACGCAGGAAATCATGGCGCAGATCCAGCCCGGCCTGGGACGCATGCAGGTCAAGGAAATCCTGGGTACGCCTTTGCTGGCCGATCCCTTCCACACAGACCGCTGGGACTATGTCTTCACCATTCGCCGCCAAGGCGTGGCTGATCAACAGCGCCGCGTCAGCATCTTCTTCAAGAACGATGCCGTGGACCGTTTTGATACCGAACCCCTGCCCAGTGAGCGCGAATTCGTGGCCGCGATTGACAAGCCCGTCAAAGGCAAAGATGTGGTCAACCTGACGCCCGAGCAAATCGCGGCGCTGCCTGTCCCGCCCAAAACCGAGGTGGTCAAAACAGCCCCGCAAGGCGCTGTGCGTGACTACCCACCGCTGGAAGCTGGCCGCCGCTGAGGCTCAAGTCCATTCGCTTTCCGCGCTCGATTCCCTATCTGATTTGATGAGACAAGACACTGCCATGAGCACTGCCAACACCAGCCCTGTTCTGAAGATCGCCATCGCTGGCGCGTCCGGCCGCATGGGCCGCATGCTGATCGAGGCGGTTGTGAATGCCGATGATGCGCAGCTTGCCGGCGCACTGGACATCGCCAGCAGCCCTGCCATCGGTGCCGATGCTTCTGCATTTCTGGGTAGCACCAGTGGCGTGGCCATTACCTCGGATCTGCGCGCGGGCCTCAAGGATGCGCACTATCTGATCGACTTCACCCGCCCCGAAGGCACGATGGCGCATTTGCAGGTGTGCCGCGAACTGGGCGTCAAGATGATCATTGGCACCACGGGCTTCACGGATGAGCAGAAGGCCGAGATCGAGGATGCTGCCCGGGACATCGGCATCATGCTGTCGCCCAATATGGCCGTGGGTGTGAACGTGGTCTTCAAGCTCTTGGCGCAGGCGGCCAAGGCCCTCAAGGAAGGCTATGACATCGAGATCATCGAAGCCCACCATCGCCACAAGGTTGATGCGCCCAGCGGCACGGCACTGAAGATGGGTGAGGTCGTGGCGGAAGCCGTGGGCCGCAATCTGCAGGAATGCGCCGTATATGGCCGTGAAGGCGTGACGGGCGAGCGCGACCCCAGCACCATCGGTTTTGCCACCATCCGTGGTGGCGATGTGGTTGGTGACCACACCGTGCTGTTTGCCGGCATTGGCGAGCGCATCGAGATCACGCACAAGTCATCGAGCCGTGCCACGTACGCCCAGGGTAGCCTGCGTGCCGCGCGTTTCCTGTCGAACCAGCCTCATGGCCTGTTCGGCATGGATGACGTGTTGGGCCTGAAGTAAACAAGGACTGCACATGGGTGGCTTGAGTCAATTCTGGGCGCAGGGCGATGCCATCGGGCATGCCGTGGCCCTCATGTTGCTGCTGATGTCGATCGGCGCCTGGGTGGTGATCTTCTGGAAGGGCTGGTTGTTACACCGTGCCCGCAGGGATCTGACAGTGGGTGCGCAGGCTTTCTGGGCTGCGTCCGATATGGCGGCTGCTCGCCAGACCTTGCAATCCATGGACCGTGAAGGCGTGCTATTGCCTTTGGTGGATGCCGTGAGCAAGCCCGCCGCCGGCGGGACGCTGGAGTCGCTTGCCTTGCCTGAGGCACAACTGACGCGCCGCCTGCGGGACAGCCTTCATGCCGTGCTGGGGCGTTTGCAGCACGGCCAGGTGTTGCTGGCCTCGGTGGGTGCGGTGTCGCCCTTCGTGGGGCTGTTTGGCACCGTGTGGGGCATCTATCACGCGATGATGGGCATTGCCGCCGAGGGCTCTGCCTCGCTGGACAAGGTGGCGGGCCCCGTGGGCGAAGCGCTCATCATGACGGCAGCCGGCCTGGCGGTGGCCATTCCCGCCGTGCTGGCCTACAACATCTTTGGCAAGATCGTGTCGGCCTGCGAGGCCGATCTGGAGGGCTTTGCCCACGATCTGCGCGAAACGCTGCTGGCCCAACAGGGCCGGGGCAACTGATCGGCGAGGCGGGCATGGCATTCGGACGTCTGGAGCGACCGCAGGGCAGTCAGCCCATGAGTGAGATCAACATGACGCCGCTGATCGACGTCATGCTGGTGCTGCTGGTCATCTTCATGCTGACGGCGCCCTTGATGACATCCAGGCTCAAGCTGGATCTGCCCAAGATCGATGCGCAGCCATCTCCGAACAACACCCCGACCGTGATGGCCATCGCCTTGACGGCCGATGGTCTGGTGTATCTGGATGATCAAGCGAGCAACCTCACTGCCATCACGAGCCGTGCGCAAGAGTTGTCGCGCAAGAAGCCCGATACAGAGGTGCATCTGCGTGCCGATCGGGCAGTGGCCTATGGGCACGTGGCCGAGTTGATCAGCGCCTTGCAAAAGGCCGGCCTCAATCGGATCGCTTTTGTGACCGATGCGGAGCCTGAGGCTGCTGCGGGTGCCGCCTCGGCGCCCTGACAACAAACCATCTTAAGGCGCATCTAGGGCCTGTGACGGGCATGGCCTCGCCGGTGGGCCGGTCGTGTCGGCCTGGCACGACAAGGCGGTAGTCGCCTCGCATTTCGGTGCCCTGCTCTGTAAGAGCTGCGCGCACAATGGTCTTCAAGTTGACTGTTGGTCAGGACCGAAGATGGCAGCCCCGAAGTTTCCCACTCAGCGATTCGACAACGCGCAAGCGGCGCTGGACCATGTCACCAGGCTGTATGACGCGCAGATCGCGCACTTGCGTGATGCCCTGCAGCGCTTTGTGGCTGGTGAGAACATCAAAACGCACGTTCGCGCCAAGTACCCGTTTGCGCGCATCCACACCGATACGGTGGCGCGGGCTGATTCCCGTTTGTCCTACGGCTTCGTGGCCGGGCCGGGCACGTATGAAACCACCTTGACCCGTCCTGATCTGTTCGCCGATTACTACCGCGAGCAGTTCGAGTTGTTGCTGGCCAACCATGGCGTGTCGATCGAAGTAGGCCTGGGCAGTGACGCGATCCCCGTGCATTTCAGCCTGGCCGAGCACCAGCATCTGGAGGGCAGCATGCCGGCTGAGCGGCGCCTGCTCTTGCGTGACCGGTTTGACCTGCCCGATCTGGCCTCAATGGACGATGGCATTGCCAACGGCACGTACGAGACGCGTGGCGGGGCGCCCAGGCCTTTGTCCCTGTTCACGGCGCCGCGTGTGGACTACTCGCTGCACCGCCTGCGCCATTACACGGGCACCTCGCCCGAGCACTTCCAGAACTTCGTGCTGTTCACGAACTACCAGTTCTACATCGACGAGTTCGTGCGCATGGGGCATGAGTTGATGCGCCGCGCGCCAGACCCCAACAACCCGCGTGACGATGACGACTGCGTGGCCTTCATCGAGCCGGGCAATGTGATCACGCGCAGAGTGGGCCAGGCCGTAGAAGCTGCCGATGCCTTGGGTGCGGCGCCTCCGCGTTTGCCGCAGATGCCCGCCTATCATTTGATCAGGCGTGATCGCAGCGGCATCACCATGGTCAACATCGGCGTGGGCCCGGCCAACGCCAAGACCATCACTGACCACATTGCCGTGCTGCGCCCTCATGCCTGGATCATGCTGGGCCATTGCGCAGGGTTGCGCAACTCACAGCAACTGGGTGATTACGTGCTGGCCCACGGCTATGTGCGTGAGGACCACGTGCTCGATGAGGATCTGCCGCTGTGGGTGCCCATCCCGCCACTGGCGGAAATCCAACTGGCGCTGGAAGGCGCCGTGGCCGATGTCACGCAGTTGCATGGCTATGAGCTCAAACGCATCATGCGCACGGGCACCGTGGCCTCGACCGACAACCGCAATTGGGAACTGCTGCCGCAGCGGGAACCCGAGCGACGCTTCAGTCAAAGCCGCGCCGTGGCGCTGGACATGGAAAGCGCGACCATCGCGGCCAATGGCTTCCGCTTCCGCGTGCCTTACGGTACTTTGCTGTGTGTGAGTGACAAGCCACTGCATGGCGAGCTCAAGCTGCCGGGCATGGCCAACCAGTTCTACCGCGAGCGGGTAGACCAGCATTTGCGCATCGGCTTGCGCGCCATTGAGCGTTTAAGAGCCAATATGGCGGGCCAACTGCACAGTCGAAAGCTGCGCAGCTTCGCCGAAGTCGCATTCCAATAACGGGCTAACCCGTTACGGTTGTGGTGAAGCTACCTGGTGTTACTAGATGGCTTCAGATTGCCGTGCAACGTGGCATGGTGCATGACGGGGCTGGGTGCCCGGTCATGCGGGCCCGTTGCTTCAAGCAATCAGGCTGCAGCAGCCAGACTTGGTGCAGTGGCGGTTTGCACGGGGGCCACTTCGCGACGGATCTGTTCGCCAGCCAGGTCTTCGGCCACGCGCAGGTCATAGGCCGTTTGCAGGTCCATCCAGTACTGGGGTGTGGTGCCAAAGAAGCGAGCCAGACGCAGGGCGGAGTCCGGGCTGATGCCGCGGCGCTCACGCACGATGTCGTTCACGCGGGGGGCAGGAACGTGCAGGCGGATCGCCAAGCCACTGGCCGACAGGCCATGTTGTTCCATGAACTTGGCGCGGAGGATGGCGCCGGGGTGCGCTGCAGGTGAATTGCTCATAGGACTAAGGGTTTTTCATAGATACTGGCGCGATCGTATGAGGTTTGTCTCGGTAACATTGTCAAAACTTGGACAATTGCACGCGATTCATCTAACCATTTCGGGGGATTGAGGGAAAACACTTATGCCGTTTACCGTTTGATGAAACAATGGCGAGACGAACCGAATCCACGCCGCTGACCCTGTTGCCGGCACTCAAGACCCACCTCTGGTTTGCCAGTTGTCCGGAGCCTTTCCAGCGCGCGCTGATCGAGCGATCCAGGCTGTGGCATATCCGGACGGGTGAACTTTTGTTTTCACGTGGCGAAGCGCAGGACAGCCTTTGCTGCGTGGTCGCTGGCGCGCTGAAGCTGGGTTCCATCAGTCCGAAAGACGGATCGCATCGTTTGACGATGTATGTTGAGCCGTATCACTGGTTCGGCGAGGTATCGCTGATTGACGGCCTGCCACGCAGCCAGGATGCGATTGCAGATACGG
>NZ_SCTN01000413.1 GCF_004297345.1 Aquabacterium sp.
CAGAACCGTACCAGGCCATAGCCCATCATGAACAGTGCCGTGGCCTGCCCGACAGGCCGAGGCTTGCGCGTGAACAGCCACATCACGGTAAACAGCAGCACGCCTTCCAGCACAAACTCATAAAGCTGCGAGGGATGACGCGGCACGGCATCGCCTGCCCGAGGGAACACCATGCCCCAAGGCAGATTGGCCCCGGCCGCACGCCCCCACAACTCACCGTTAATGAAGTTGCCGATACGGCCCGCCGCAAGCCCCAAGGGAACCAGCGGCACCACAAAATCGAACAAGCGCGGGTAGGACACCTTGTTGAGCCTGGCGAACAGCCACCCGGCCATCACCACGCCCAGAAACCCGCCGTGAAACGACATGCCACCCTGCCCTATTTGCAAGATTTCAGCGGGATGAGCGAGGAAATAGGTCGGCTTGTAAAACAGCACGTAACCCAGCCGGCCACCCAGCACAACGCCCAACGCGCCATAGAGCAGGAAGTTGTCCACCTGCAGCTCTGAAATGGGCGCCAGCCCCTGGCGAACGCGCAAACGCCCCAGGAGCAAGAACAGGATGAAGCCCACCATGTACATCAAACCGTACCAGTGGATTTTTAAAAAACCCAGATTCAGCGCGATGGGGTCGAACTGTGGATGAACGAGCATGGCAGGCGGCGGTCCCGGCTTCGATTTGAATTATTTGAACAGCTTGCGGATGTGCTGCCAGAGGTTCAGGAAGAAGCCGGACTTCTCAACCGGCTGCAACGCCACCAGGTTTTGCTCGCCATAAGACTTGCCATCGATTGTGGCCACAACCTTGCCAATGACAGCGCCTTGCGCCACCGGCGCCTTGATCTCGGGGTTGAGTTGCACCGCGGTCTTGATCTGAGATGCTTGACCACGCGGCACCATCAGGTTCCAGTCAGCCAGCACACCCGCTTGCACCACATCGGCCTTGCCGAACTGCACCGGCGCAGACGCCAGCGCCGCACCACCCGTCACGGCCTTGGCCTTTTCGAACGAACTGAAGCCCCAGTTGAACAGTGCACGGGTCTGGTCAGCACGATCCTGCATGGAGCTGGTGCCCATGACCACCGAGATCAGGCGCATGCCCGAACGCTTGGCAGAAGCCGTCAGGCAGAAGCCGGCATCTTCGGTGTGCCCCGTCTTCAAGCCGTCCACGGTCGGATCCGTGTACAGCAAGGCGTTGCGGTTGCCTTGCTTGATGCCGTTGAACTTGAAGTCCTTCTCGGCATAGATGGGGTAGTAGTCGGCGCTGTCACGGATGATGGCGCGAGCCAAAATGGCCAGGTCACGCGCAGAGGCCTTGTGCGTGGGCGCAGGCAAGCCCGTGGCGTTTTCGAAATGCGTGTTGATCATGCCCAGGCGCTTGGCCTCGGCGTTCATGGTCTGGGCGAACGCAGGCTCGGAACCACCCAGGTGCTCGGCCACGGCCTTGGAGGCATCGTTGCCCGACTGGATGATGATGCCGCGCAGCATGTCCATGACGGATGCCGAACTGTTGAGCGGCAGGTACATGCAGGATTCGGTGCTGGAGCCACGGCACCAGGCGTTCAGGCTCACACGAACCTGATCAGTGGGCTTGAGGCGGCCCGACTTCAACGACTGCTCGACGATGTAGCTGGTCATCATCTTGGTCAAGGAAGCCGGGGGCAGTGCCACATCCGGGTTGGACGAGGCCAGGATCTGCCCCGTATCGAACTCCATCAGCACATAGGCCTTGTTGGTCAGGGCGGGCGGCGGCGAGATTTCCACGGCCAGGGCCGATGCAGCCAGGCTCAGGAGAACGGCGCCAGCGCCAAGTGCGAGAGGGAAACGACGGAGTGTGGATGTAGCAATCATGAGCAGAGAAATTGGGGGGCGGACCCGCTGTTGGCCCGCGCGCCCCGCATTATCAGCCCGTCTGGCGCGCTATCGCCCTTGCCCCTCGTGACTGGCCTGTAAAGACGAGGGCTTTGCGCCCATCACAGTCATCACTTCATCTTGCAGGTCGAGATGCCAAACGGCAGATAGGCCGGGCACCAACCCGAGAAGCCCGTGGCGATGGGCACCAGGCCAATCCAGCCCCACAGGCCCACGGTGCCGGTTGCTGCCAGGGCCACCAGGGTCACACCAGCCGTGATGCGGGCTGCACGATCAATGCCACCAACGTTTGCTTTCATGCTCATCTCCAGGTCAACAAAAAATCAAGGCTCGTCACTTGCCAGGCTTGCTCGGGCACATCCTGTCATGCAAGACCTGCATGACGGCGGCGGCATCCTCACTGGCAAGCCGGTAATAGATGTGCTTGCCTTCACGGCGGGTGTCTACCAGCCCTTCCTGGCGCAACACCCCCAATTGCTGAGACAAGGTTGGTTGACGGATACCGAGATCATTCTCCAGTTCGCCAACGCAAAATTCGCCCTGTGCCAGCCGGCACAACAAGACCAGCCGGTCCGTGTGCGCCAGCACCTTCAGCAAGGCACAGGCTTTTTCAGCCGATGCCTGCAAAGCCGTCAGGTTGTCATCTTTCACATTCATGATTCACATTATGTTGACACGTATATTGTTTGTCAATAAAGTGAAACGCATCGGCATCCCATGCCGGCACATACAGGAGAAAGCATGTCCGACCAGACCGTCAAGGTGAATCTGACCCAGCAAGAGGATTACCAATTTCAGGTCGAATTTGAGGGCGGCCCGCCTGCCCTGCTGGCCGATGAACCGCCGCCGCTCGGCCAATCCAAAGGGCCATCGCCCGTGCAGTTGCTGGCAGCGGCCGTTGGCAACTGCCTGTCGGATTCACTGCTGTTTGCCTTGCGCAAGTTCAAGCAAGCGCCTGAACCAATCACCTGCGAGGTGCTTGCCGAGGTTGGGCGCAACTCGGAAGGCCGCCTGCGCGTACTGACCATGACAGCCAAGTTGAAACTGGGCGTACCTGCGGCCCAGTTGGCGCACCTCGATCGTGTGCTGAGCCAGTTCGAGTCTTACTGCACAGTCACGCAGAGCGTGGGCCAAGGCATCCCGATCATGGTGCATGTGCGGGATGCGGATGATGTGATGCTCAAGTGAGCAGGCTCAGCCCCCGTTCAATGTGATGGAGGCGCCACCACCCTGGTCTTCAAGGGCCTGCGAACGACAAGGGACTGAGCCTGGGCTCGACCTGTCGGCGAGGCCTTGG
>NZ_SCTN01000414.1 GCF_004297345.1 Aquabacterium sp.
CAATGGTGGGTGTGCTCATAGCCCGCCATCATGCCGCATCCTCCGTCACTTCCTGCAGCAGACGCAACAGGCGATCGGCCTGGATGGGTTTGTGCAGCAACTGCACACGCACCGCTTGTGCGTCGTTGGCCAGGCCTGGCGTGGCTTCGCCGGTGAGCAGGAAGGCAGGCAACTCGTCGCCAAACTCGTAGCGCAGCTGCTTGATCGCGTCCAGCCCGTTGATGGACAAACCCAGGCGGTGGTCGCTGATCAAGGCTGCCGGCATGTCGCCCTCAGGCATCAGGCCTTGCTCTTGCAGATGGATCACCGCATCCATCGCGCCGTCCGGTGTGCTGGCGGCCGCCACCTGCCAGCCTTGTTGTTGGAGCACAAGGGAGGTGCCGTCCAGCACGTCCGGCTCGTCATCAATCAGCACGATCACGCCGCCGTGGCGTTCGCGTTTGTGGGGCTCGGTGTGTCTGGCGCTGGCGGAGGTCGGGCGGGTCGGCGCTTCCGCATGGCGGGTGACCAGCCCTTCCGCGCCCGCCGGGATTAGTCGCGGCACCCGCACGGCAAAGCACGAGCCTCGTCCAGGGCGCGACAGCAGCGTTACCGGTGTCGGCCCCAGCATGCTCAAGCGGCGCACTACCGCCAGGCCCAGGCCCAGCCCTTCATTGCTGCGCCGCCCCTGGTTGGATGCCTGGAAGTAGTCTTCAAAAATGCGATGGCGATGCTGGCGCTGCACGCCCACACCCGTGTCCCAGATCTGGCAGACGATCGAGGGGCCACGCGCCCGGGCTCGCAACCTGACCTCGCCTTGCTCGGTGTAGCGCACCGCGTTGTTGAGCAGGTTGCGCAGGATGCGCTCCAGCACGTGCGGGTCGGCGTGTACCCAGTCATCGGTCGTGTCCATGCGCCAGTGCAGGCCCTTGTTCTCGCACAGCACGGAAAACTCGTTGTCCAGCCGGGACCACAGCGCCGCCAAGGGCAGGGCCTGCGCCTTGTAGTCGATGCGCTGGGCATCGATGCGCGCCACGTCGAACATCTTTTCGAACATGGTGCTCAGCGAACCCAATGCCGTGTGGATCTTGCTGAGCAGCGTGGCGCCTTCCGTGGCCTCGACATGCGGCTTGAGCGCGCTGCTCAGCAGCATCATCACGTGCAAGGGCTGGCGCAGGTCATGGCTGGCCGAGGCAAAGAACTCGCTCTTTTGCCGGTCGGCCGTTTCAGCCCGAGCCTTGGCCTGCGTCACCTTGTTGATCTCGTCGCGCAGTTGCAGCACCAGGTCGGCGTTCTCGTGACGCAGCAGTGCGCCCTCACGCAGCCGTCGGCTGATGTTGAGCGAGACGATCATGCAGGTCGTCAGCGAGATGATCATCACGACGGCCAGGTAGTTGGACGAGGGCGCGTGGTCTACCAGCAAACGCCCGGCAGCCAGCACCAGCAAGGGGGAGGCACCCATGAAGGACACGGCCCAGTCATGCACGGTCACCAGCATGATGGTGTAGCAATACACGATGATGGCGGCCACGAAGGTGAGGCGCCAGTCCGAGCTGGCCTCGCCCAGCAGGGCCACGGCCATCAGGCCCCAGGACGTGCCTTGCGCACCGTGCCACCACAACAGCGCCAGGCGCCATCGTTCATAGCCGGAGGCGGGGATGCCAAAGCGCCGAAAGTGCCTGGCCATCATCACGACGATGGCCCAGACGATGAGCAGTCCCGTGGCCGGCACCATCCAGCGCCAGTGCTGCACGGGCCAGTCTCGGATCATCCAGCCCATCAGCACCAGGCCGATGAACTGGCCGATCATGCCGCCAGGTGCGGTGCGCCAGCTGTCCTGCAGCATCTGCAGGTCGATGCGGGCCTCGATCGGAGACAGGCCCCGAAGCGAGCGCCGCAACCAGGTCACGCCGCGCTTTCCCGCAAGGCCTCGCTCATGGAAGCGTTCGTGCTCGCGTCGTCGTCGTCATGGCTCGAAATGGCGCCCGGGCTGCGCGAGCAGAGCAAGACCAGTTGCGTGCGGCTGTGCACGCCATAGGCGCGGAAGATGGCGCTGACGTGCAGCTTCACCGTCTCGGCGCTGATGCCCAGGGCCGTGGCGATGGCGTGGTTGGTGCAACCCTTGAGGATCCACTGCAGCACGTCTTTCTGGCGTGGCGTCAGGCGGATCACGCGGGGTGGGGATTCTTCGTCAGGCGTTGGCCAGTCCACTTCGCTGGGCGAGAGCAACTCGGACGGGAAGTGCAGGCGCCCTTCCACCAGGGCGCGCAGGGCGTTCATGAAGCCGTCGATTTCGGCGAGCTTGGGGATGAAGCAGGACGCACCGTGGTGGATGCACTCCAGTGCTATCTGCACGTCGCTCTGGCCGGTGATGATGCCGATGCGCTGTGTGGGAGCCGCTGCGCGCACCGATTGCAGCGTGGCCATGCCACGGCTGTCGGGCAGACCCAGGTCCAGCAGGACAACGTCGATCGGATCGTCGATCCCGGCGTCCACCAGCTTGCTCAGCGCGCCTTGCAGCGTGTTGGCATGAGAAAAGCGCGCAGCCGGATCCAGGCTGCGGATCGCCTGCATCATGCCTTCGCGGATCAAACTGTGGTCATCGACCAGCAAATAGTGGGGTGCTCGGGAAACGTCCATACCGGGTCCTTCTGAGACGACCCGATCTTAATTTGGCATTAACGGTTCCCAAATAGGGCCGTACCCACCCTCAACATGGAGGATCCCTCCTCGATAGCGGCCTCCATGTCGCCACTCATTCCCATAGACAGCGTGTCCAGCTGGATGCCAGCTAATCGGAGGGCATCAAACGCGACTCGGACCTTCCTGAGTTCGGCTTTTTGCAACGCGGGGTCCGTGGTCGGGGCGGGCAGGGCCATGACGCCGCGCAACTTCAAACGTGGCAAATTCATCACAGCACGCGCCAGTTCAAGCGCCTCGCTCGGGGCGGCGCCGCTCTTGCTGGCCTCGCCGCTGGTGTTGACCTGGATGCACACCTGCAGTGGCGGCAGATGGGCCGGGCGCTGCTCGCTCAGGCGCTGGGCGATCTTCAGGCGGTCCACCGTGTGCACCCAGTCGAAGTGCTCGGCCACCACGCGCGTCTTGTTGCTCTGCAGCGGGCCGATCATGTGCCACTCGATCTGATCGCGCAGATCAGCCAGGGCGGCGATCTTGTCGATGGCCTCCTGCACATAGTTTTCGCCGAATTTTCTCTGGCCTGCGTGAAAGGCTTCCCGCACTGTTTCAGCTGGAAACGTTTTGCTCACGGCCAGCAGGGTCACACTGTCGGGTGCACGCCCAACACGTGAACAAGCCTGGTTTATCCGCGCTCTCACAAGTTGTAGGTTGTTTGCGATCGTCGCCATAATGGTCTGTCACGACATTGTCAGGTTGTCATCATCCATGGATATCACCCAACTGCTTTCGTTCTCGGTCAAAAACAAGGCATCTGACTTGCACTTGTCTGCGGGCTTGCCTCCCATGATCCGGGTGCACGGTGACGTGCGGCGCATCAACGTCGACGCGCTGGACCACAAGCAGGTCCATGACATGGTGTACGACATCATGAACGACGCCCAGCGCAAGATGTACGAAGAGACGCTGGAATGCGACTTTTCCTTCGAGATCCAGGGCCTGGCGCGTTTCCGGGTCAACGCCTTCAACCAGAACCGTGGCGCCGGCGCCGTGTTCCGGACGATTCCTTCCAAGATCCTGACGCTGGAGCAGCTCAATGCGCCCAAGGTCTTCCAGGATCTGGCCCTGAAGCCGCGCGGCCTGGTGCTGGTCACCGGCCCGACGGGTTCGGGCAAGTCCACCACGCTGGCGGGCATGGTCAACCACCTCAACGAGACCGAATACGGCCACATCCTGACGGTGGAAGACCCCATCGAATTCGTGCATGAGTCCAAGAAGTGCCTGGTCAACCAGCGCGAAGTGGGCCCGCACACCATGAGCTTTGCCAACGCCCTGCGCTCGGCCCTGCGTGAAGACCCGGACTGCATCCTCGTGGGCGAAATGCGCGACCTGGAAACCATCCGCCTGGCCTTGACCGCTGCGGAAACCGGCCACTTGGTGTTCGGCACGCTGCACACATCGAGCGCCGCCAAGACCATCGACCGCGTGGTGGACGTGTTCCCCGCCGCTGAAAAAGACATGGTTCGCGCCATGTTGTCCGAGTCGCTGCAGGCCGTGATTTCGCAAACGCTGTGCAAGACCAAGGACGGCTCGGGCCGCGTCGCTGCGCACGAAATCATGATCGGCACGCCGGCCATCCGCAACCTGATCCGCGAAAACAAGATCGCCCAGATGTACTCGTCCATCCAGACCGGTAACAGCCTGGGCATGCAGACGCTGGACCAGAACCTGACCGATCTGGTCCGACGCAATGTGATCTCGCCCGCTGAAGCACGCGCCAAGGCCAAGATCCCAGAGAACTTCCCGGGCTGACATGAAACGATTGCTGGATCGCTTCTCCCTGAACGCCACGGGCCGCAAGGGGGAAGATGACGCCGAGGTGAAGGCGGACGACGAAGGTTATTTCGCCACCCAGTTCATGGAGCGCCCTGACACCGTCAAGGCCAGTTCGGCCTGGACGGCGCGTGGCCTGGCTGTGGGCGCGCACGCACTGGACCCGGAAGTGGGCCTGAGCCTGCTGCTCAAGACCTGGGGCAAGGATGCCTTGATGGCGTCGCTGCCCGCGCAAGAGCACCGCAAGCTCATGCAGCACCTGGACTTCGTGACCGTGCCGCCCGGGCGCGAGCTGATCGTGCAGGAAGAAAAGGGTGACTACGCCCTGATCGTGCTGGAGGGGCTGGTGGCCGTCGATCGCGTGCAGCCCACTGGTGCGCGCGCGCGCTTGGCCGAAGCCCGTGAAGGCGATGTGCTGGGCGAGATGTCGCTGCTGGATGCTGGCGCACGCTTCGCCTCTTGTCTCACGCTCAGCCGCTGCTCGCTGGCCGTGCTGAGCAACGCTGCGCTCGATGAGCTGGCCATTGAAGAGCCCCGACTGGGCCTGGCGCTCATGACCTCGACCGCGCGCCGTCTGTCGCTGCGCATGCGCCAGCTCAGTGCCCGACTGGGGGCATTGCTGACCGCCGGCTGACAGCGCTTGCTGCACACTTCAGTCTCCCTACATTTCACACCTTAGGCAGGACCCATCATGGAACGCGATCAGGCCTCGAAATTCATCAATGACCTGCTGCGCCTGCTGATCACGCGCAATGGCTCCGACCTGTTCCTCACGGCCGAATTCCCGCCCGCGATGAAAGTGGACGGCAAGGTCACCAAGGTGTCGCCTCAGCCGCTGACGGCACAGCACACCATGGCCCTGGCGCGTTCGATCATGAACGACAAGCAGGCCGCCGAGTTCGAGCGCACCAAGGAGTGCAACTTCGCGATCTCGCCGGGTGGCGTGGGGCGCTTCCGTGTGAACGCCTTTGTCCAGCAAGGCAATGTCGGCCTGGTGCTGCGCGTGATCCCGCAACAACTGCCCACCATCGACGGCATGGGTTTGCCTCAGGTGCTCAAGGAGTTGGTGGCCACCAAACGTGGTCTGGTGATCCTGGTGGGTGCGACCGGTTCGGGCAAATCGACCACGCTGGCCGCCATGGTGGACCATCGCAACGAGAACTCGTTTGGCCACATCATCACGCTGGAAGATCCGGTCGAGTTCGTGCATCCGCACAAGAACTGCATCGTCACCCAGCGCGAAATCGGCATCGACACCGATGGCTGGGAGATGGCGCTCAAGAACACCCTGCGTCAGGCACCCGATGTGATCCTCATGGGCGAAATCCGTGATCGCGAGACCATGGAACACGCCGTGCAGTTCGCCGAAACCGGCCACCTGTGCATGGCCACGCTGCACGCCAACAGCGCCAACCAGGCGCTCGATCGCATCATCAACTTCTTCCCCGAAGAGCGCCGTGCGCAGTTGCTGATGGACCTGTCGCTCAACCTCAAGGGCCTGGTGTCACAACGCCTGCTGCCGCGTCAGGAGGGCAAGGGCCGGGCCGCTGCCGTCGAGATCCTGCTCAACACGCCGCTGATCTCCGACCTCATCTTCAAGGGTGAAGTGGGTGAGATCAAGGAGATCATGAAGAAGTCGCGCGAGCTGGGCATGCAGACCTTCGACCAGGCCTTGTTCGACCTGTACGAAGGCAACTACGTCACCTACGAAGACGCCTTGCGCAACGCCGACTCCGTCAACGACCTGCGCCTGCAGATCAAGCTCCACAGCCAGCGCGCCCGCAACTCGGATCTGTCTGCTGGCACAGAGCACTTCCGCATCGTCTGACAAGGTTGATCACCATGAAAGCTGCCGACAAATCCTACGATCCCATCCATGCCCACAAGGTGGCCTTCATTGGCCTGGGCACCATGGGCGGACCGATGGCCGTGCACCTTTTGCGCGCCGGCCATCAGGTCACGGTCTACAACCGCACGGACGCCAAGGCCCGCGCCTGGGTGGCTGAGCATGGCGGCGAACATGCGCTGACGCCCGCCGACGCCGCCCGTGATGCCGAGATCGTGTTCACCTGCGTGGGCAACGACGATGACCTGCGCGAGGTGCTCATCGGTGCGGAGGGGGCACTCAATACCTTGCCCAAGGGTGGCATCGTGGTGGACCACACGACGACCTCGGCGGAAGTTGCGCGTGAGCTGTCACATCTGGCGCTGGAAAAGGGCTGCGCTTTCGTGGATGCGCCTGTGTCTGGTGGCAACTTGGGCGCCATCAATGGCGTGCTGACCGTGATGTGTGGCGGCGCGCCCTACGCGTTTGACCGTGTCAAGCCGGTCATCATGGCTTATTCGCGCGCCGTGACTTTGCTGGGTGACAGCGGCTCGGGCCAGCTCGCCAAGATGGTCAACCAGATCTGTGTGGGCGGTGTGCTGCAAAGCCTGGCTGAGGCCCTGGCCTTTGGTCAGAAGGCTGGGTTGGACATGCAACAGGTGATCGACGTGATCTCGCAAGGTGCGGCCAGCAGCTGGCAGATGGTCAACCGTGGCCCCACCATGATCAAGGACGAATTCGACTTCGGCTTTGCCGTGGACTGGATGCGCAAGGACCTGGGCCTGGTGCTGGATGAAGCCCGCCGCCATGGCGCGCGCTTGCCTGTCACGGCCCTGATCGACCAGTTCTATGCCGATGTACAAGCCGCAGGCGGCGGCAGGCTCGATACTTCCAGCCTGATCAAGCGCCTGCGCTGATTTACTGGGTCGTGGTGCTTGTGTTGGCCGGGCGTGGCAGCTTGCGAGCCAGTTCGTCCTCGCTGATGATCTGCATCACCTTGACCACGCGGTTCACGCCTTTCACGCTGGCGGCCAGTTCGGCTGCGCGGTTGGCTTCGCGCTCGGTCACCAGGCCCATGATGTAGACATCGCCGCGCTCGGTGACCACGCTGAAGGCGTTGGAGATGATGTCGCGCGCATCCACCAGGGTCGCCTTGACCTTGCTGGCCAGCAGCACGTCATTGGCGCGTGTGCTGAAGGAGCTGTTGAGGCTGACCATCAGCTCGTTGTAGACGTTGTCCACGTTTTCCACGGCGGCAGCAGCCTGCTGGGCCGCAGCGCGATCAGACTCATTGGGCACCTCGCCGGTCAACAGCACGCGGCGGTTGTAGGCATTCACATTGATGTGGCCCTGGTCGCCGATCGCTTCCTTGATGCGGTTGCTGACCTTCAGTTCGATGGTCTGGTCTTCCAACTGGATGCCGGAGGTGCGGCGATCCGTGGCCATGAAGGCGCCACCCACGGCGCCACCCAGTACCAGCGGGGCGCAGGCCGACAGGCTGGCGATGGTCAGCAAAGCGGCGGCCCAGCGCAGGCGTGTGGGCGTCAAAGTCAAGCGGGTCATTTAAGCATCCTCTCCAAGCAAGTGGGTGTCGACGGCGTTGCACAGTCCGTGCACGGCCAGCCACCCGATGGCAAACAGCGCTTCAGGGCGGGCGCCCGGCAGTGGCACCCACACGTCGGTATCCCGCATCAGCGGCCCCAGTGTGGCGGCGTTCTCACCCGTGAAGGCAATCAAAGTCAGGTCATGTTCCCGCGCAGCCTGCGTGGCCTCGCGCAGATCGGCTTCATCGCGTTCCATCGAAAACGCCAGCCACACGTCACCAGGGTGGCCCAGGGCGCGAACCTGCTGGCTCAATGTGGGTTGTGCGCCGCCTTGTGCGGGCTGCAGGGCATGTGCCGCCAGCGGTGGGCGTTCGCGCCCGGATCCGCTGACCAGCAGCGCTGCGGCCTGCTGTGCCAGCCAGGCTGCTTCGGCTTCGCCGGCGCACAGCACGCGGCCACCCGAGGTGATCGTGTGCATGATCGCCTGCGCCGCGTAATTGAGTTGCTGCGCCAGGCGATCGGATGATTGGTACAGCCAGTCGGCCGTTTCCAGCAAGGGTTGCTGGAGCGATGTCTGCTGAAAGTGGGAATCCGGCATGGCGCGGATCATAAGTCAGGGTTTGGCCTGATCTGCAAGAGGGGAAACGTATCAAGACGCATCAAAGGCGGCGGGGAGCCATTGAATGGCCTCGCCGTCGATGGCGACCACGTCGAAACGGCAGGGTGGCCACTCGCGCAGGTTCATCAGGTAGTACTGGGCGCCCAGAATGCACTTTCGTTGTTTGCTCCGACTGATGGTGGCCGCTGCGCCGCCGTGATCCGTGCTGGCGCGCTGGCGCACTTCCACGAACACCAGCGTGCCGTCTTTGTCCTTCATGATGAGATCGACTTCGGCGCCGCGCGCACTCGGACCTCGCGCCACCCGATAATTGCGCTCCACCAGCGTCAAGCCCTGATCCTGCAAATAGACCAGCGCTTTCGCTTCCCCTTCATCTCCCCGGGATTTTGTTGTGACCTTTGATGCCAATATGCTGCTCCAGGCGGCTCACCACGTGGCCGGCAGCCAGCAGTATCCCAAAGGCGCGCTGTATCTGGTGGCCACGCCCATCGGCAATCTGGCCGACATGAGCCTGCGTTCGCTGCATGTACTGGCCTTGGTGGATGTGGTGGCGTGTGAGGACACCCGGGTCACCGGCAACCTGCTGCGCCACCTGGGCCTGGACAAAAAACTGATCGCGCTGCATCAGCACAACGAGGTCGGCAGTGCGCAAGGTGTGGTGGCCTTGCTGCAAGAGGGGCAACGCGTGGCCTATGTGTCGGATGCGGGTACCCCGGCGGTGTCCGATCCGGGCGCGCACCTGGTGCAGGCCGCCCATGCGGCAGGCCTGACGGTGGTGCCTTTGCCGGGCGCCAGCAGCGTCACCACGGCCATGAGTGCGGCGGGTGATGCTCAGGCCAACGGTTTCCGGTTCGTGGGCTTTCTGCCATCCAAGGGCGCCGCGCGTGTCAACGTGCTGCAAACGGTGCTGGGTGGGCGCGACAGCATCGTGCTGTTCGAAGCGCCGCATCGTATCGAGGCCCTGGCCAAAGAGTTGGGCGAGGTGCTGCCGCAAGGCCGAGTCACCGTTTGCCGTGAGCTGACCAAACAGTTCGAGAGCATCTCCACATTGACTACCCATGAGATGCCCGCGTGGTTGAAGGCCGATGCCAACCGGCTGCGAGGCGAATTCGTGCTGGTGGTGCACGGCGTGCCACGCGCCGATGATGAGGTGCAAGCTTTGTCGCCAGCGATGGATGCCTTGCTCAAGGAGTTGGTGCGGCACGTGCCCGTCAAGCTCGCGGCCGGCCTGGTGGCCGATGCGGCTGGCCTGCCCAAAAAGGCGCTGTACGACCTGGCCCTGGCGCACAGGAGCGCAGAAGAGGGCGAGGAATAAAGCGCGAACGATCCGGGTGAGGTGTCGTGAGATCGCCCGCGTGGCCCCGTGAGCATGGGGGGAGGCCAACCCGAATTTTTGGGGTTTACCCAAGGGTGAGTATTTAACGATCGTCAAAGAATGAAGCTCAGCAGCCGATACGAGCTGCCCTACACATAGGAGAGCTTCCATGACATCGTCTTCCCTTCGCCAGGTTTGTGCTGCTGTGGCCGTCGCTGCTGCCGGCATGGCTGCTGTGCCTGCCCAGGCTCAGTTGCTGTCTTCGCTGTTCAGCCCCGCCAAGACCAAGAACCCCATTGTGCTGGTTCACGGCTTCATCGGTTTCGACAATGTGCTGGGCATCCAGTACTTCTACGACATCCCCAACAACCTGCGCAAGGACGGCGCCACCGTCTACATCGCCTCGGTCAACCCCTCGCAGACCACCGAGTTCCGTGGCGAAGAGCTGATCCAGCAGATGAAGCAGTGGGCCGCCAAGGATGGCGTCAAGAAGTTCAACCTGATCGGTCACAGCCACGGCGGCCCGACTGTGCGGTACGCCGCCGGCACCGTGCCCTCAATGGTTGCGTCCGTCAGCACCATGGCCGGTACGCACTTTGGCTCCAAGGTGGCCGATGACATCCTCGCCAACACCACGCCAGGCGGCGGCTTCGACAAGCTGGCCACGGCCGGACTGAAGCTGATCTCCTGGTTGACTGGCAACAAGACCACGAGCGACACCGACCTGCTGACCGCCCTGAAGGCGCTGAGCACGCCCGGCTCTGCAGCCTTCAACGCCAAGTTCCCTGTGGGCGCGCCGACCACCCCTTGTGGCACAGGCCCTGAAGTGGCCAGCGTCAATGGCAACAGCATGCGCTGGTACTCCTTCTCCGGCACGTCGGTCAAGACCGATGGCTGGGATATCTCGGATGCCATCCTGTCCTACACAGCCGAGTACTTCAAGGGCGAAGCCAACGACGGTCTGGTCTCACAGTGCTCCAGCCACTGGGGCAAGGTCGTCAAGGACAACTACGACTGGAACCACCTGGACGAAATCAACCAGGTGCTAGGCGGTATCGGCAAGAACGCGCCGGATCCTGTCGCCTTCTACAAGCAGCACGCCAACCGCCTGAAGCTGGCTGGCCTGTGATTCATGCCTGATGCCCCGCTGGTTTGGCGGGGTATCAAATGGTGCCTTTTCGGCCGGTCTTCTCCTCGGGGGCCGGTTTTTTTTCGTCCGTCTGAAATTGCACCCCCAGTTGTTACTAAGCGCTACAACCATCGTGGGAGATCGCTTTCCCCGGACATCGGGTATGCCCGTGCTTGCCCAGGGCGCGCCATCCAGATACTTGCTCCGTCCGCAACTCGATAAACATCTGACGTACACAACAGCGGGCACACCAAAGGAGCGCAAGCATGACATTCAACCTCTCGATCAAGACCATCTGTGCCGCTGTGGCTGTGACTGGCGCGGCCATGGCCGTGGCCCCTGCCGCCCACGCAGGCACGACCGCCAAGACCAAGTACCCCATCGTGCTGGTTCACGGCTTCATCGGCTTTGACAACGTGCTGGGCATCCAGTACTTCTATCAAATCCCCAGCAAGCTGCGTGATGAAGGCGCCACCGTCTACATCGCCTCGGTCAACCCTTCGCAAACCACCGAATTCCGTGGCGAAGAGCTGGTTCAGCAGATGAAGCAATGGGCCGCCAAGGACGGCGTCAAGAAGTTCAACCTGATCGGCCACAGCCATGGCGGCCCGACCGTGCGTTACGCCGCCGGCACCGTGCCCACGATGGTGGCCTCGGTCAGCACGATGGCTGGTACGCACTTTGGCTCCAAGGTGGCCGATGAAATCGGTGCCCACACCACCCCTGATGGCACCTTTGATCAGGTCGCCACCGCTGGCCTGAAGCTGATCTCCTGGTTGACCGGTAACAAGACCACCAGCCAAACCGATCTGATGACCGCGCTGAACGCCTTGAGCACGACGGGCGCTGCAGCCTTCAACGCCAAGTTCCCCGTTGGTGCGCCCACGACCACCTGCGGCAGCGGCCCTCAAACCGCCAAGATCGCCGGCAACAGCATGAACTGGTACTCGTTCTCCGGTACCTCGGTCAAGACCAACAGCTGGGACGTTTCTGACGCCTTGCTGGCCTATACCGGCGACTACTTCAAGGGTGAAGCCAACGACGGTCTGGTCTCGCAATGCTCCAGCCACTGGGGCAAGGTCATCAAGGACAACTACGACTGGAACCACCTGGACGAAATCAACCAGGTTCTGGGCACCATCGGCAAGACGGCTCCGGACCCCGTGGCTTTCTACGTCCAGCACGCCAACCGCCTGAAGTGGGCCCTGCTCTGATCGAGCGCGGCTTGAGCTGAAAGGCTCTGAGGCATCAAGGTCGATCCTCCATTCAAGGGGATCGACCTTTGTTCTTTTGCAAACCGGGCATTAGCCCTGGGTACGACTGAAACACGACGCCCTGAAAATGGGCTCGACAAGCGGCCTCAAGCGGTAGCAGGCCCTGATGAGCTGGAGCAAGACAATGATGCGCACGACGCAAACACGTGGATGGATGGTGGCAGGCGGGATCGCTGTGGTGCTGGGCGCCTCGGCGTTCTGGATGACGCACCGCGGCGCGGATGGCGCTGGTGCAACTGGCTCGGCGGGTGCTTCTGGTTGGAACATGATCGGCGCGACATCGGATGGCGCCTCGCCAGCCTCGGGCGCTGCGCAGAGCAAGGCGATGACGCCCGATCAGGTTCGCAACAAACTCTTCAAGGAAGGCTCCTTCGCCGGCACCGAGCCCTCTGGTGACTGGTGTGTGGCCTCCGCCAAGCTCTCGCCTTGCCCGGAGTTGCGCAAGCGTTTCGAGTACTACATCCTGGGTCTGGGTGAAGTGTCCATCGAGGACATCAAGGCCCTGGTGGCCGATGAAGCCCGCAAAGCCCATGGCGAACAGCTCGGCAACGAGATCATGGCCATCTGGGACAAGTACTGGCAGGTGCGCACCTACCAGTACCGCAACAAGTTCGATCAATCCGAGCGCAGCACCTGGCTGGCCGTGTTCGACGAGCAAAAGCAGGTGCGCCGCCAGATCCTGGGCGCCGACTGGGCCAAGGCCTTCTTTGATCAGGACGAGCAGAACTTCAAGCAGTACTACGCGCAACTGGAGTCTGGCCAGCCGCCTCCGCCCGATCCCGGTGAGCCCGTGCCCCAGATGGCGCCCGGCAAGGATCCTGCCGCCGTGCAAGCCGAGCGCGTCGCTCGTTACGGTCAGGCTGCGGCCGATCGTCTTGCCAGGGTTGATGAAGAATGGGCCGATTGGGAGCGCCGCCTGGCCGCCGCTCGCACCGAATGGGATCGCCTGAAAGGCGCCACCAACCTGTCTGATACCCAGCGCAAGCAAGAGATGCAGGCCTACGTCAACAGCCATTTCAAACCCGACGAGCACCTGCGCGTTGAGGCACTGCTGCATCTCTGACACGGTAGATACCCCCTGGATATCCTTGATGGGCGCTGGCTCATGCGGGCCGTGCCTACAATGGGGTCATGATCGCCGTTGACGCCACCATCGCCCGCCTCCAGACCGCCCGTGAGTTGCTGCTCGCACCTTATGGTCTGGACGAATCCACCTTGCTCAAGGCCCTCAAGGTCATCACCGAACACCGGGTCGATGACGCGGACCTGTATTTCCAGTACACCCGCAGCGAAGGATGGAGCCTGGAAGAGGGCATCGTCAAATCCGGCAGCTTCGGTATCGACCAGGGTGTGGGCGTGCGCGCCATCTCCGGCGAAAAAACCGCCTTCGCCTACTCCGACGACATCTCCGAGGCCGCTTTGCTGGATGCCGCGCGCACCGTGCGCACCATTGCCGCAGCCGGCCAGAGCCGCCGCGTGAAGGTGGGCGAGCACCGCGTGGCGCCCTCGCGCAGCCTCTACGCCTCGTTTGATCCCATCGCCTCGCTCGACAGTGCCGCCAAAGTGGCCCTGCTCGAGGACGTCGAGCGCCGCGCCCGTGCCAAGGACCCGCGCATCGTGCAGGTCATGGCCGGCCTGGGCTGTGAATACGACGTCGTGATGGTGGCCCGTGCTGACGGCACCCTGGCCGCCGATGTGCGCCCCCTGATCCGCCTGTCCCTGACCGTGATCGCCGAGCAGGCGGGCCGCCGCGAAGTGGGCTCAGCCGGTGGTGGCGGTCGTTACGACCTGTCCTACTTCACGCAAGCCGTGACCGACCAGTATGTAGATCAGGCTGTGCATGCCGCGCTGGTCAACCTGGAGGCGCGTCCTGCGCCCGCCGGCGAAATGACGGTGGTGCTGGGCAATGGCTGGCCAGGCATCCTGCTGCACGAAGCCGTGGGCCATGGTCTGGAAGGCGACTTCAACCGCAAGGGCTCCAGCGTGTTCTCGGGCCGGGTGGGGCAGCGTGTGGCCGCCAAGGGCGTCACCGTGCTGGACGACGGCACCCTGCCGGATCGCCGCGGCTCGCTCAACATCGACGACGAAGGCTTTGCCACCCAGCGCACCGTGCTGATCGAAGACGGCATCCTCATGGGCTATATGCAGGACGCCACCAACGCCCGCCTGATGAAAACCGGCCAGACTGGCAATGGCCGGCGCGAAAGCTACGCCCACCTGCCCATGCCCCGCATGACCAACACTTATATGTTGGCCGGCGACAAGGATCCCGAGGAAATCGTGGCCTCCATCGAGCGTGGCCTGTACGCGGCCAACTTCGGCGGCGGTCAGGTGGACATCACCTCCGGCAAGTTCGTGTTCTCCGCCAGTGAGGCCTACTGGGTCGAAAACGGCAAGATCCAGTATCCCGTCAAGGGCGCCACCCTGATCGGCAACGGCCCCGAGGCCATGACCCGCGTCAGCATGATTGGCAACGATCTGGCGCTCGACAGTGGCGTGGGCACCTGTGGCAAGGAAGGTCAGAGCGTGCCTGTTGGCGTCGGCCAACCCACGCTGCGTATTGATGGCTTGACCGTTGGCGGCACCGCCTGAGGCCTGGCGCCTCTTTCCCGCTTTCTTTTCGCCCTTGTTTAATTATTTGCATGCAGTGCTTGACCCGTTGGTTAAATCTCGTGCATAATTCAAGGCTTCGCTGATCAAGCAGCGGACTTTGGCCCAAAACCTCTTTGCAAATGCACGGAGGGCCCTCGCAGAGATTGCTGGCAAGACTCAAATTGCATGTGATCAAAGCGCTGCGGCAGGGACTCACAAGGTACGTTGCTTTTTTCAGATCCGCCCGTTCTACGGGCCCAAGACTGACCGTTCGTTGTTGTGCAGTTGTTGTGCAGCCGTTCGGGCCAAGTTGGGGTAACCATGATCCAAATGCAATCGCGACTTGACGTCGCTGACAACACTGGTGCTAAGAGCGTCATGTGCATCAAGGTGCTCGGTGGCTCTAAGCGTCGTTACGCCGGTATCGGCGACATCATCAAGGTGAGCATCAAAGAAGCTGCACCCCGTGGCCGCGTCAAGAAGGGCGAGGTCTATAGCGCTGTGGTTGTCCGCACCGCCAAGGGTGTTCGCCGCCAAGACGGCTCTCTGGTGAAGTTCGACGGCAACGCCGCCGTTCTGCTCAACGCCAAGCTGGAGCCTATCGGCACCCGCATCTTCGGCCCGGTCACGCGTGAACTGCGTACCGAGCGCTTCATGAAGATCGTGTCTCTGGCTCCCGAGGTTCTGTAATCTCGGTGCAACGCAAAGGACAGCTCTAATGAACAAGCTCAAGACAGGCGACCAGGTCATCGTTCTGACCGGTCGCGACAAAGGCAAGCGTGGCACCGTGTCCGCTCGCGTCGATGACTCCCATCTGCTGGTTGAGGGTGTGAACGTTGCCAAGAAGCACGTCAAGCCCAACCCCATGAAGGGCACCACCGGCGGCATCGTTGACAAGACCATGCCCATCCATCAGTCCAACGTGGCGATTTTCAACCCTGCCTCTGGCAAGGCTGACCGCGTCGGTATCAAGCTCCTGGCTGACGGCAAGAAAGTGCGCGTCTTCAAGTCCAGCGGCGAAGAACTCAAGGCTTGAGGTCAAACATGGCTCAACAACAAGCTCGCCTGCAGCAGATCTACCGCGAAAAGATCGTGCCCGAATTGATGGCCAAATTTGGCTACAAGTCGATCATGGAAGTGCCGCGTCTGACCAAGATCACTCTGAACATGGGTGTCTCGGAAGCCGTGTCGGACAAGAAGGTCATGGAACACGCCGTGAGCGACCTGACCAAGATTGCTGGCCAAAAGCCTGTGATCACGATGTCCAAGAAGCCAATCGCTGGTTTCAAGATTCGTGAAAACATGCCAATCGGCACGATGGTGACCCTGCGCGGCGCCACCATGTTCGAATTCCTGGACCGCTTCGTCACCATCTCGCTGCCACGCGTTCGTGACTTCCGCGGTATCTCTGGTCGTTCTTTTGACGGTCGCGGCAACTACAACGTCGGCGTCAAGGAACAGATCATTTTCCCGGAAATCGAGTACGACAAGATCGACGCCATCCGTGGTCTGAACATCAGCATCACGACGACGGCCAAGACCGACGACGAGGCCAAGGCTCTCCTGGCTGCTTTCAAGTTCCCGTTCAAGAACTGAGGTACATCGTGGCAAAAGTCTCTCTGAAGCAACGCGAAGAAAAGCGCGAAAAGCTGGTTGCCAAGTACGCCAAGAAAACCGCCGAACTGAAGGCTGTCATCAACGACAGCAAGAAGTCCGACGAAGAGCGCTACGCCGCTCGTCTTGAACTGCAAAAGCTGCCCCGTAACGCCAACCCAACCCGTCTGCGCGCACGTTGCAGTCTGACCGGTCGCCCACGTGGCACCTTCCGTCAGTTCGGCTTGGGCCGTACGAAGATCCGTGAATTGGCATTCGCTGGCGACATCCCCGGTGTCACCAAGGCGAGCTGGTAATCCCAGCAGGGCACGAACAGGAGTTATCCCATGAGCATGAGTGATCCCATCGCCGACATGCTGACACGCATTCGCAACGCACAAATGGTCGCCAAGACCAGCGTCGCACTGCCGTCGTCCAAGCTGAAAGTCGCGATTGCCCAGGTCCTGAAGGACGAAGGCTACATTGACGGTTTCGCCGTCACCGGTGAGGCTGCAAAGCCAACGCTGGAAATCTCGCTGAAATACTACGCAGGTCGCCCGGTTATCGAGCGCATCGAGCGGGTGTCTCGTCCTGGTCTGCGCATCTACAAGGGCCGTCACGACATCCCTCAGGTCCAAAACGGCCTGGGCGTTGCCATCGTGACCACCCCCAAGGGTGTGATGACCGATCGTAAGGCTCGCGCCGCCGGTATCGGTGGCGAAGTGATCGCCTACGTCGCCTAATCGAGGAGCAATCGCAATGTCCCGCGTTGGAAAAATGCCGATCGCCGTCCCTCAAGGTGTGGACGTCAAGATCACCCCCGAAGCAGTGACCGTCAAGGGTGCCCTGGGCACCTTGAGCCTGCCTCAGAACGCACTGGTAACCGTTTCGAACGAAGCCGGCGTCCTGAAGGTTGCCCCAGTCAATGAGTCCGCTGAAGCCAATGCCATGTCCGGCACCTTCCGCGCTCTGCTGAACAACACCGTCAACGGTGTCAGCAAGGGCTTCGAGAAGAAGCTGACCTTGGTTGGCGTGGGCTTCCGTGCCCAGGCTGCCGGTCAGAAGCTGAACCTGCAAATCGGTTTCTCTCACCCCGTCGTGAAGGACATGCCCGCAGGCATCAAGGTTGAGACCCCGTCTCAAACCGAAATCCTGATCAAGGGTATGGACCGTCAAGTAGTCGGACAGATCGCCGCTGAAGTGCGCGCATTCCGTTCGCCCGAGCCTTACAAGGGCAAGGGGATCCGCTACGCCGACGAGCGCGTGGTCTTGAAAGAGACCAAGAAGAAGTAAGGAGCTGATTCATCATGGCAACAAGCAAGAAGGAACAGCGCCAGCGCCGCGCACGTCAAACACGTGTCCGTATCGCTCTTCAAGGCGCCGTGCGTCTGACGGTTTTCCGTACAAACCTGCACATCTACGCCAGCGTGATTTCTGGCGAAGGCGACAAAGTCCTGGCTACCGCCTCGACCGCCGAAAAGGAAGTGCGCGACCAGCTCAAGACAGCTGGTGGCAACGTGGCAGCCGCCGCTCTGATTGGCAAGCGTATTGCCGAGAAGGCGAAGGCAGCTGGTGTCGAGAAGGTCGCTTTCGACCGCGCTGGTTACCAGTACCACGGCCGTATCAAGGCCCTGGCTGATGCCGCGCGTGAAGCCGGTCTTCAGTTCTAAGCCACGTCTGCATCCGGAAGGAATTTCAAATGGCTAAGTTTCAACCCAAGGTAGCAGACGAAGGTCGTGACGACGGTCTGCGCGAGAAGATGATCCAGGTGAACCGCGTGACCAAAGTGGTCAAGGGCGGCCGGATCATGGGCTTCGCAGCTCTGACCGTTGTTGGCGATGGCGATGGCCGCGTCGGCATGGGCAAGGGCAAGGCGCGTGAAGTGCCGTTGGCTGTTCAAAAGGCCATGGACCAAGCTCGTCGCAACATGGTGAAGGTGTCGTTGAAGAACGGCTCCGTCCACCACAACATCCGTGGCGAACACGGTGCAGCCAAAGTGCTGTTGGCTCCAGCTCCCGCTGGTACCGGCATCATCGCAGGCGGCCCAATGCGCGCTGTGTTTGAAGTGATGGGCATCACCGACATCGTGGCCAAGAGCCTCGGTTCGAGCAACCCTTACAACATGGTTCGCGCCACGTTCGATGCCTTGAACAAGGCAACGACCCCGGCCGAAATCGCTGCCAAGCGCGGTCTGACTGTTGAAGAAATCTTCAACTGATCGTCGGAGAGCTGAGATGAGCGAAAAGAAAACTGTCACCGTCAAGCTGGTTCGCAGCCCCATCGGCACCCGTGCCGACCACCGTGCCACTGTGGCCGGTCTGGGTCTGCGCCGCATGAACGGCACCCGCGTCCTGGAAGACACGCCTGCTGTGCGCGGCATGATCAACAAGGTCCGCTACATGGTCGTGGTGGTCTAAACCACTGCAGCTTTGGGGAATACCATGGAACTCAATACCATCAAGCCTTCTGAAGGCGCCAAGCATGCCAAGCGCCGTGTCGGTCGCGGCATCGGCTCCGGTCTGGGCAAGACCGCTGGTCGCGGTCACAAAGGTCAGAAGTCGCGTTCGGGCGGCTACCACAAGGTCGGTTTCGAAGGCGGTCAAATGCCTTTGCAACGTCGCTTGCCTAAGCGTGGTTTCAAGTCGCATCTGCTGAAGTACAACGCCGAGATCACTCTGGGCGAACTGCAAGCACTGGGCGCTTCCGAAGTTGACGTGCTGTCTCTGAAGGCTGCCGGTCTGATTCCTCAGATTGCCAAGGTCGTCAAGGTCATCAAGTCGGGTGAACTGACCGCCAAGGTTGTGCTCAAGGGTATCGGCGCAACCGCCGGCGCCAAGACCGCTATCGAAGCAGCTGGTGGCTCGCTGGCTGAATAAGCCAACAGCTCAGTAAGAACGTAAGAACCTGGAACGGACTCTAGCGTGGCAACTTCCCCCACTCAACTGGCTCAAAGCGGCAAGTTTGGCGACCTTCAGCGTCGTCTGACTTTCCTGCTGCTGGCGCTGGTCGTCTACCGCATCGGTGCTCACGTGCCTGTGCCTGGTATCGACCCGTCACAGCTGCAGCAGTTGTTCAAGGGGCAGCAAGGTGGCATCCTGAGTCTGTTCAATATGTTCTCGGGCGGCGCGCTGTCGCGCTTCACCGTGTTCGCGCTGGGCATCATGCCTTACATCTCGTCGTCCATCATCATGCAGATGATGGGCTACGTGATTCCTCATCTTGAGCAGCTCAAGAAAGAGGGCGAGGCAGGTCGTCGCAAGACGACGCAATACACCCGCTACGCTACCGTAGGCCTGGCTCTGTTCCAGTCTTTTGGTATCGCAGTTGCCCTGGAAGGCACAGCCGGTCTGGTGATCAGCCCCGGTTTTGGTTTCCGCATGACCACCGTGATCAGCCTGACGGCCGGCACGATGTTCCTGATGTGGCTGGGTGAGCAGATCACGGAGCGTGGTCTGGGTAACGGTATCTCTATTCTGATTTTCGGCGGTATCGCTGCAGGTCTGCCCAATGCGATGGGTGGTCTGTTCGAGCTGATCCGTACCGGTGCCATGAGCATCCCGGCAGCCATCTTCATCGTGGCGCTGGTGGTTCTGGTGACTTATTTTGTGGTGTTCGTCGAACGTGGCCAGCGCAAGATCCTGGTCAACTACGCCAAACGCCAGGTTGGCAACCGTGTGTACGGTGGTCAATCTTCGCACCTGCCCTTGAAGATCAACATGGCTGGTGTGATTCCTCCGATCTTCGCGTCGTCGATCATCCTGTTGCCGACGACCGCTGTGGGTTGGTTTGCTACAGGCGACAGCATGCGCTGGCTGAAAGACATCGCCAGCATGTTGTCCCCAGGTCAGCCGATCTATGTGCTTCTGTATTCTGTGGCCATCGTCTTCTTCTGCTTCTTCTACACAGCGCTGGTGTTCAACAGCCGTGAGACTGCAGACAACCTGAAGAAGAGCGGTGCATTCATTCCTGGTATCCGCCCTGGTGACCAGACTGCGCGTTATATCGACAAGATCCTCGCCCGTCTGACTCTGGCTGGTGCTGTCTACATTACGGCCGTGTGCCTGCTGCCCGAGTTCCTCGTGCTCAAGTACAACGTTCCTTTCTACTTCGGTGGGACTTCGCTGCTGATCATCGTGGTTGTCACGATGGATTTCTGGGCACAAGTGCAGTCCTACGTCATGTCTCAGCAGTATGACTCTCTGCTGAAGAAGGCAAATTTCAAAGCAAGCTGAGGCGTATCGGCTGACGATACGCAACAGGATCACGCAGCAGGTAGAGGCCAGCAGGTCTCCCGCAAACAGGTGTTCTTGTGAGGCTTTAGAGTAGGTATGTGGTTTCGCGTCACATCCGGCAGAGTGTCTGCGCTACAATGCGCACCCTGCCTTGATGACAAGTGACATTGGAACTCGCCTGCTAAACAGTTTGAGTCGTGCTCGCATCGTGTTCCGGGCGAAGTGAGCTTGAAGTTTTGGTGACCCCGGAAACGTGGGCGAATTTCCGTTGCAAGTCAACGGTTCAGGAGAAGACCATGAAAGTCTCGGCATCCGTCAAGGTTATGTGCCGCAATTGCAAAATCATCCGCCGCAAGGGCGTGGTCCGTGTGATCTGCACCGACCCACGTCACAAGCAGCGTCAAGGCTGATCGCCTGACCCGGCGACGACACACGCGTTCAGAGGACAGTTATGGCACGTATTGCTGGCATCAACATTCCGCCGCACAAGCATACCGAAATCGGTCTGACTTCGATCTACGGCATTGGTCGCACAACCGCGCAGAAAATCTGCACGGCTGCAGGCATTCCCTTCGACAAGAAGATCAAGGAATTGACTGACGGCGACCTGGAAAAAATTCGTGAAGAAGTGGGCAAGCTCACCATTGAGGGTGACCTGCGCCGCGAGCTCTCGATGAATATCAAGCGACTGATGGATTTGGGCTGCTATCGCGGCTTCCGTCACCGTCGCGGCCTGCCTATGCGCGGCCAACGCACTCGCACGAATGCACGTACTCGCAAGGGTCCGCGCAAGGCGATCGCTGGTAAGAAGTGATCTGGGCTAATTGCTGAGTTCAAGAGAAAGACATCATGGCTAAAGCACCTGCGAACAGCGCTGCCCGTCGTGTGAGCAAGAAGGTCCGCAAGAATATTGCGGACGGCATCGCCCACGTGCACGCGTCGTTCAACAACACCATCATCACCATCACCGACCGTCAGGGCAATGCACTGTCCTGGGCTTCGTCGGGTGGTCAAGGTTTCAAGGGCTCCCGCAAGTCCACGCCTTTCGCAGCCCAGGTGGCCGCTGAAGTGGCTGGCCGCGCTGCTCAAGAACAAGGCATCAAGAATCTGGACGTCGAGATCAAGGGCCCCGGTCCTGGTCGTGAATCGTCGGTGCGCGCTCTGGCTTCGCTGGGCATCCGCATCAACTCGATCTCCGACGTGACGCCCGTTCCTCACAACGGTTGCCGTCCTCAGAAGCGTCGCCGCATCTGATGCTGCCAGAATGACTGGTCAGGTGTTTGCCTGATCAGATCACGACCTCGCATGCTCTGGAAACAGTGCAGGCGGGGTTTGTGCGTTGTGCAATCTTGACACGTCTGCGTGGCAGTGGTGTACAAGCGCACGCACAACTTGCTATAATCGCAAGTTCTCTGTGGTAGAGGGCGGATTTGGTGTGACTTTTTGCCGCGTCTTTGACGTTTGGCTAAACCCTGCACCTGTCGGCTGGCTACCTGATTTGAAGCCCACCGTCTGCGCGATTGTGATTCGCCAGACTCGCGTTGGTCAACCGTATTAGAGGCGGCACCAGCGTCAGACATTACAAGGACACGAAAAGTGGCACGTTACCTCGGACCCAAGGCCAAACTGGCCCGCCGCGAAGGCACCGACCTGTTCCTCAAGAGCGCCCGCCGCCCTATCAGCGACAAGGCCAAGTTCGACACCAAGCCCGGTCAACACGGCCGTACCTCCGGCTCGCGCACCTCTGACTTCGGTCTGCAACTGCGTGAAAAGCAGAAGGTCAAGCGCATGTATGGCGTGCTGGAAAAGCAATTCCGCCGCTACTTCGCTGAAGCCGAGCGTCGCAAGGGCAACACCGGTTCGAACCTGCTGTTCCTGCTGGAATCGCGCCTGGACAACGTCGTGTACCGCATGGGCTTTGCCTCGACCCGCGCCGAAGCTCGCCAGCTGGTGGGCCACAAGGGTGTGGTCGTGAACGGTCAAGTCGTGAACATCCCGTCCTTCCTGGTCAAGACCGGTGACGTGGTGGCTGTGCGCGAAAAGGCCAAGAAGCAAGTTCGCGTGCAAGAAGCATTCAAGCTGGCCGATTCCATCGGTCTGCCCGGTTGGGTTACTGTTGATGGCGCCAAGCTGGAAGGCGTCTTCAAGAAGACCCCGGACCGCGATGAGTTCGGCTCCGACATCAACGAATCGCTGATCGTCGAACTGTATTCTCGT
>NZ_SCTN01000415.1 GCF_004297345.1 Aquabacterium sp.
CACCAAGGTCGCCGCCATCACGATGATCAAGGACGAGTGCGACATCATCGAACTCTTCGTCCGCATCAACAGCCGCAGCGTGGATCACATCTATGTGATCGACCACGACAGCAAGGATGGCACGCAGGAAATCCTGCTGCGACTCAAGGCTCAGGGCTTCCCGCTCACCATCTACAAGCATGAATCGTCTGACTTCCAGCAGGCGATCATGCTGACCACGCTGTGCCGCCAGGTCGCTGCCACCAACGACTACGACTACATCGTGCCGCTGGACGCCGACGAGTTCATCTACACGCCCAATGGCCAGGATTTCCGCCAGGCCCTCGATGAGCAAGTGCCCAAGGACGGCTGCGGCCTGATGGCCTGGGTGACCTACGTGCCAGCCGGCGGCGACTACTACGGCAGCAAGGCACCGCTTTATGACGTGTTCCGCAAACGCGCCAAAGAGCCCGAGCAGTTCTACAAGGTTGTCATCCCCAATGAGCCAGGCAAGACCTGCATCATTGCCGAGGGCAGCCACTTCATCTCGGTCAACAACCAATGGCTGCAAGGCCCCGTGATCACACCCGTGCTGCAGCATGTCCCCGTGCGCTCGGTAGACCAGATCACAGCCAAATCCCTGATTGGCGCACGCCGGCTGTCCATCAAGGTTGGCCGCGGCAAGACCCAGACCGCCCACTGGGATCACATGGCCGAGAAGATCCGCGCCGCCAACTACCGGCTGCCCCACTCTGAAATGCTGTCCATGGCCTTTCTCTACGCCGGGGATCTGTCGCAAGACTGCGACCATACCGCCATTGACGAAACCGCCCCACGCGTCGGCAATCCCGACGACCAGATCCTGTTTGCCGACCTGTCTCGCATCAACATCCTGATGAAGTTCGACCAGTTCGCAGCCAGCCTGTGCGGCGAGATCCGCGCCACACGCGGCATCAAGGACGAAGCGGCCTGAAGCCGCCCATCCCCTGTTTCAAGCCCCGGTGCGCTCGTCCTGAGCGCCGTTCGCCTGTTAACCTTGCGCCCATACAGCCAAGGAGGACAGGCGTATGGACACCGACGATCTCTACATTTCCCTCTACGAGGGCTTCAGCCCCACGGCAGAGTACCTGCAGGCCGACTCGCAGCACCGCAACCTCCTTGCGGAAGGCTTGATCATTGCGGGCCTCTCGTTTGCGCTGAAAGCCTTCGCTGAGGCCTTCTTCGAAAAACTGGGCGAATCTGCCGCTGAAGCCACCGTCAACGGCATCAAGCGCCTGTTCAAGCGCTCCGAAGAAAGCGGCGACCGCCAGGCCCTGCTCGACGGGCTGGCCCTGATGGCCCCCTATCTGCCTCATCTCGGCGCCATGAACGCCGCCCAGCGCGCCGTGTACCAGGCCGCTGTTGCCACCGCACTGGGTACGCGCGGCTACCCCAAAGCCGTGGCAGAACAGACGGCCGCAGAGCTCATGCTCAAACTGCAAGCGGGAGGCACCTGATGCCCTTCGACCTGCTGAACTACATCCAGCTGGAAGATCACCCCCAGCCCGATGACTTGACCGCCGCCTTCAAAAGCCTGTTCATGGCCTTGCGCCAGGCGCCCGACGCGCAAGCCTGGGGCCCGGCCATCGACGCCTACATGACCCAGGCACAGGGCCTCATCGGCCAAGGTCTGCTGCATGGCTGGAACGCGGCCGGCGCCCTGTTTGTTGGCCAGTCGCTGGCCGCTGGGCTGAGAGCCAACGGACGCGAAGGCGGCCTGCGCATACTCGGGTTCGTGATCCAGCTGTCCATGAGCGAGGCCCAATGGGCTGCGGCACAACAGGTCATGAAGGCAGACCGAGCCAATGCCCAAGACTCGGCAGTACTGCGCGTGGCAGACTTCCCCCGCACCGTGCTGGAATACCTCTTCAAACACAGTGACAGAGACATCCTGCGCGAGATCTACACGGGTGCTCGGTTCGCCATAGATGGTGCAGCCCAAAGCGCCATGAAAGACGCCACGTCTTTTGAAGACTGGCAGGCGCGCCTGGGCGTGCTGGCGGCCTACCTCACCTTGCGTCGGTTGCTGCCCTTGAAGGTCAAGGCAGAAGGCGCAAGCGAGGATCAGGGCGGGCGCATCGAGCTGCAAGCCGGCACAGACGGTCAAGTAGAAGGTGGCCGCTTCGTCACCCCACCTCAAGAAGATCACCCTATCCTCGCCTGGTTGTTCAACGCAGAAGAAATCGAGAACCTGCATCGCCGGGAAGCGTACGCAGCAGAGTGCTTTGCTCACCTGTTCGCATCGCACTTTGGCGGCATGTTCACACCCAAGCATCAAAAGGAAGTGGCCGAGGACTACGCCCGCCGCGCAGCAGACAACCGGCTGGATGCGCGCCAATGGCTGGCCTTGGGCAAGAGCCGCTTCGAGATCGCGCCTTATCTCTGAGCGCCCAACGCCATATCGCCCCACCCCAGGGCCAACCTCACAGCACAACTCACGCCGATGAGTCCCCAGCATTCGAAGCCCGTCCGCCATATCCCTTGGGGAAAATGGCTCCTGATTTCCTACCTCGTCATCCTGCACGCCATGATGGCCATCATGCTGGCCCGGTATGGCCTGCCCCTGTCCGTGCGCATCAAGCTGGGACTGATATCTGCCAACACACCTTTCTATGAGTCGATGCTGATCTACCAACACAGCGTAGATACATCCCTGCCAGATGGCACCGTCGTATTCCTGGGCGACAGCATCACCCAAGGCCTGGCCAATGTGGCCGTGGCCCCCAACAGCGTCAATTACGGCATCGGAGGGCAAAGTACCAGCCAGTTGCACGACTCGCTGCGCAACTACCCCTCTCTGCCCCGAGCCAAGGCCATCGTGCTCACCATCGGCATCAATGATTTTCTGCAGCGTGGCGAGCGTGGCGTGGCCCAACGCCTGGCGCGGATCGATCAGGCACTGCCCGCGCATGTGCCCCTGATCTGGAATGCCGTGATGCCCGTCGCACCTGCGCAGGCAGACCTGTCTGGCGTGGCGCAGGCCAACGCAGAGATCAAACGGCTGTGCGCCCAGAGGCCACAGTGCACCTATGTCGACACCTGGCCACTGCTGGCTGACGCGTCTGGCCTCATCCGCCCGGCGTACTTCCTGCCAGATGGCATCCACCTCAGCCCCGAGGGCTACCGAGTGTGGATAGTCGCGTTGAGAAAACACACCCAGCCATAAAGAAATCGAAGGGAGAACGCCGCATGTCATCGTTGCGCAAAGCCTTGCTCTGCCTGACCATCCTGTTGCTTGGCGCATGCGCCACCAAATCAACGACCCGCGCGCTGGACGTAGAAGGCGACGGCTACATCGACCTGTCCACGGCCCGATCATCCGTGCCAATCGGCGGCCCTCATATCGAGGTGTTCTTCTTCTACACCTGCCCACATTGCTACAACTTTCACCACGATCAGCTGCAAGCCTGGGTAGAAAAGAACAAAGCCCGTGTGACGGTCATCCAGACCCCTGTCTTGTGGCGAGCCGACTTCCGCAGCATGGCCCAGGCTTACTACGCAGGCGAAATGGCCCACATCAATCCAGGGTTCCATGCTGCCGTGTACGAAGCACTGCACCAGAACCCCAAGCATGAGCGCAGCGCCAGCTTCTTTGCCGATATCGCCTTCGCCTGCTGCAATACGCCTCGTGCACAGTTCCTGGCGCTTTATGAATCAGATGCGGTCAGGAACGCCGTTGAATCGGGCAAATTGCGAGCTGACCTGCATCGGATCGATGGCACGCCCATGGTGATCGTGAACGGTCGATACCTGGTTTCGCCCTCCACAGCCAAGAGCAAAGACCG
>NZ_SCTN01000054.1 GCF_004297345.1 Aquabacterium sp.
GCCCTGGCTGATTTCGCCCAGAACAACAAGATCAACCTGACCGTGGTCGGCCCCGAGGCTCCCCTGGCTGCCGGTGTGGTGGACGAGTTCCGCGCCCGCGGCATGCGCATCTTCGGCCCCACTCAGAAGGCCGCCCAGCTGGAAAGCTCCAAGGCCTTTGCCAAGGATTTCATGAAGCGCCATGGCATCCCCACGGCCTTCTACGAAACGTTCACCGATGCCACGGCCGCCCACGCTTTCGTGGACAAGCATGGCGCGCCCATCGTGATCAAGGCCGATGGCCTGGCCGCCGGCAAGGGCGTGGTCGTGGCCATGACGCTGGACGAAGCGCATCAGGCCGTGGACTGGATGCTGCTGGACAACAAGCTGGGCGTGACGCACAACGCCGGCGGTGCGCGTGTGGTGATCGAAGAGTTCCTTGAAGGTGAAGAAGCCAGCTTCATCGTGCTGTCTGACGGCAAGAACGTGTCCGTGCTGGCCACCAGCCAGGACCACAAGCGCCTGCTGGATGCCGATGCCGGCCCTAATACCGGCGGCATGGGCGCCTACTCGCCCGCACCGGTCGTGACCCCCAATGTGTATGCCAAGGCCATGCACGAGATCATCAACCCGACCCTGGGCGGCATGGCCAAGGACGGTATCCCCTTTACCGGCTTCCTGTACGCCGGTTTGATGATCGACGCGGCCGGCAACCCCAAGACGCTGGAGTTCAACTGTCGCATGGGCGACCCTGAGACTCAGCCCATCATGATGCGTTTGAAGAGCGATCTGATCGATGTCTTCATGGCCGCCACCGATGGCACGCTCGACCAGATCGAGCTGCAATGGGATCGCCGTTTCGCACTGGGCATCGTGATGGCCGCTGGTGGGTATCCGCTGGATCCGAAGAAGGGCGACGTGATCACGGGGCTGCCCGCCGAGGCCGATGACGCCATGGTCTTCCACGCCGGCACGACCATGGGCGAAGACGGTCAGATCCGTACCAGCGGTGGTCGCGTCCTGTGCGTGACCGCCCTGGGCGAATCTGCCAAGCTGGCGCAGCAGCGTGCTTACGAGTACATGCGCGGCATCCAGTTCGACGGCATGCAGTACCGCTCCGACATCGGCTGGCGCGCCATCAAGGCCCGCTGATCGATTCGTTGACCCAGCGCCATTACCTCACCTCATCGCCTTCATGAGCACCACGCCCGCCTTGAACACCGAAGCCGTCCGCCAGTACCTGCTGGATCTGCAGGACCGCATCGTCTCCGCCTTCGAAGCCGAAGATGGCACGCCTTTCGTCAAGGACGCCTGGGTGCGCGGCCCGCAGGAGCGCCTGCAGGGTGATGGCTGCTCGCGTCTGGTGGAAGAGGGTACGGTGCTGGAGCGCGGTGGTTGCAACTTCTCTCATGTGAAGGGCCCGAACCTGCCACCTTCGGCCACGCAGCATCGCCCTGAACTGGCGGGCTGCCCGTTCGAGGCCATGGGTGTGTCGCTGGTGTTCCACCCGCGCAACCCGTATGTACCCACGGTGCACATGAATGTGCGCATGCTGGCTGCGCACAAGCCCGATGGCAGCATCGTGGCCTGGTTTGGCGGTGGCATGGATCTCACGCCGTATTACGGCCAGGAAGAAGACGCGCGTCATTTCCATCAGGTCTGCAAGGATGCCCTCGCACCGTTTGGCGATGACAAGCATCCCCGCTTCAAGACCTGGTGCGATGAGTATTTCTTCCTCAAGCACCGCAACGAGGCGCGCGGCGTGGGCGGCATCTTCTTCGATGACTTCTCCGAACTGGGCTTCGAAGGCGGCTTTGCCATGATCCGTGCCGTGGGCGATGCTTTCACGCAAGCCTATCTGCCCATCATGCAGCGTCGTCGCGAGCAGCCTTATGGAGCGCGCGAGCGTGATTTCCAGGCCTACCGCCGTGGTCGCTATGTCGAGTTCAACCTCGTGTGGGACCGTGGCACGCTGTTCGGCCTGCAATCCGGCGGTCGTACCGAGAGCATCCTGATGTCCATGCCGCCCATCGTGAAGTGGCGCTACGACTGGCATCCCGAGCCCGGCAGCGCCGAGGCACAGCTGTACACCGATTTCCTGCCCGCGCGGGATTGGGCCTGAGGTTTTTGCTTGTTGTCTCCTCAAACTGCAGATCGCCAGCCACGCCGAGTGGGCCTGATGGGCGGCAGCTTCGATCCGGTGCACAGCGCGCATGTCGAGCTGGCCGAGGTGGCCTTGCGTCATCTCCAGCTCGATGAGGTTCGCTGGATTCCCGTCGGGCGGCCCTGGCAGAAGGCGCGTCAATTGGCTGCGCGAGATGATCGTCGGGCCATGGTCGAGCTGGCCACGGCGCACGAGCCGCGCTTCAAGGTGGATCCGATCGAGCTGGATCGCGATGGCCCGTCCTACACGCGTGATACCGTACAGGCCCTGCAAGACGCTGCGACCGAGCCCACCGAGTGGTTCCTGATCATCGGCCAGGATCAATATGCGAATTTCCCGACCTGGCAGGGCTGGCACGATTTGTTGCAAGCGCTGACGCTGGCCGTGGCCTGCAGAGGGCATGATCTGCCTGTGGCGCCCACCGCGATGCAGGGCATGTCTTACCGGGTGGTTGAGCTGCCTTTGCCACCGTTGGCCATCTCTTCAACCGATATCCGCGCCCGGCTTGCCCGTGGCGAAGATCCGATTTCCCTCGCGCCGGAACTGGTGTCCGAACCAGTGGCGCGTTATATTGCAACCCATCAACTCTACGCCCCTGGTGGCGCCCCCCGCTGAATGGACATCCGTAAACTGCAAAGCACCATCGTTGATGGTCTGGAAGATGTCAAGGCCCAAGACATCGTTGTGTTCAACACCGAGCACCTCTCGCCGCTCTTCGAGCGCGTGATCATCGCGACCGGCTCTTCCAATCGTCAGACCAAGGCACTCGCCTCCAGCGTGCGTCAGGCGGTCAAGGCTGCTGGCTTCCAGGTCATGCGTTCCGAGGGCGAAGACAACGGTGAGTGGATCATCGTGGACTGCGCCGCCGCTGTCGTGCACATCATGCAACCGGCCATCCGCCAGTACTACCAGCTCGAAGAGATCTGGGGCGAGAAGCCCGTGGCGATCAAGGCCAAAGCCAAGAAGGGCCTGGTCAAGGCGTCCGAGCCTGAAGAGGAAGACGTCAAGCCCGTGAAGCCAAAGAAGGCAGCTGGCAAGACGACCGCCGCCAAGAAGGCCGCCACCACGTCGCCAACTCGCAAGGTTGCGGCCAAGAAAGCGCCTGCTGCGAAAAAGGCCGCCGTGAAGGCCTCACCGGTTGCGGCCAAGAAGGCGCCAGCAGCCAAGAAGGTCGCTGCCAAGAAAGTGGCCGCGAAAAAGGCACCAGCCACCGTGAAGAAAATCGTGGTGAATGCGCCTGAGGCCAAGAAGGCGCCGGCTCGCAAAGTGGCCGTCAAGAAAGTTGCAGCCAAAAAGGTTGCTGTGAAGAAGGTCGCCGCCAAGAAGGCTGCAGCCAAGAAAACTGCTCGCTGAGCGTGCTCTGCAGTAGTACCTTGGGGGGCTTGGCGCCATGAAGATCACGGTGGTGACGATTGGCCACCGCCTGCCGGATTGGGCGAACGAAGCGTGCGAGGATTACCTCAAGCGCTTCCCGCCCGACTGGAAGGTGGAGGTCAAGGCGCTCAAGGC
Source organism: Aquabacterium sp. (assembly GCF_004297345.1). Classification (GTDB taxonomy): domain Bacteria; phylum Pseudomonadota; class Gammaproteobacteria; order Burkholderiales; family Burkholderiaceae_C; genus Aquabacterium. The sequence continues at coordinate 3,653 of NZ_SCTN01000054.1, forward strand.
AGAGCCGCGTGAAGGCAAGCCTGTGGCGGCCATCATGCAGGCCGAGGCTGCTCGCATGGAGGCTGCCTTGGAGCGTGGCGTGCGGCGCGTCATTCTGGATGAGCGCGGCACCCGGTTGACCAGCGTGCAACTGGCCGAGCGTACCGAGGCGTGGTTGAACGATGGGCGCGATGTGGCACTCATCATCGGTGGGGCCGATGGCATCGACCCTCAGCTCAAGAAGACGGCTGACGAAGCCATTCGTCTGTCCGACATGACCTTGCCACATGCCTTGGCGCGCGTGCTCTTGCTGGAGCAAATCTATCGCGCCTGGTCCTTGCGCAACAACCATCCCTATCACCGTGCCTGATTTCATCAAGAAGCCCACGCTGCTCAGTGCATGGGTGGCGGTGGGCCTGTGGGTATTGGCCTATGGCTTGCTCAAAGTGTTCAGCCTGGATGGCCTGGATATCGATGGCGCCGAGCAGGTCTACTTTGCCCAGTCCTGGCAGATGGGCTATGGCACGCGCCAGCCCCCGCTCTACACCTGGTTGCTGCTGTGGCTCAAACCGCAGCAGGCGGCCTGGGCGGGTGTGCTGGAGTTTTCCCGCTATGTGTGCCTTCTTGTTTGGCTGGCAGGCGTTCAGGCCCTGGCCAAGGTGTGCGGTGCTGATCGCTCGGTGCAGGCTCGGGTCATCCTGGCGCATCTGGGCCTGTTGCTGGTCATGTGGCGCGTGCATGACAGTCTGACCCATACCGTGTTGGCGGCCGGCGTGTCCGTGTGGGCCTCTGTGGTGTTGATCAAGGCGCTGCATAAGCCGGCCTATTGGTTGCTGGTGGGGGGCTTGGCTGCAGTCGCTTGTCTGTCCAAGCTCAACGCTGCTTTGTGGTGTGTGTCCAGCCTGTTGTCGGCCTGGATTGTCATCCTGACCATGCCCTCAAATCGGCCATCGCAGGAGCCTGCTGCCCGAGATCATCTGATCTGGATGAGCCTGGGTTTGATGGTGTTTGTGGTCGCCATTGCGCCGTATGCACATTGGTGGTTGACGCAGCCCAGCGGTTCCGTGGCACTGGCCAGGCGCATCGTGATTTCGGATGACCATCAGCCCCTGTGGCGCCCTCTGACACGGGTGCTGGCGGGATCGCTTGAGTACCTGTTGCTGACGCCTTTGCTGCTGTTCGCATTGACCTCGCGCATTCGATCAAATACCGGGCGTACAGGGGCGGCGGCGTCGATTGGTAGCCGTTGGCTGTTGTGGCAAACCGGTGTCGGGCTGGTGATCCTGTCGCTGGTGCTGGTGGCCATGAAAGCTTCGCACTTCACGCCAAGGTGGTTGTGGCCGGTCGTGCCAGGTTTGACCGTCTGGATGTGTGTGCGCAGCTTCCAGTCGCTGGATGTGCAGGCTGATGGTGGCTCGCCTGCCTGGCGGGCACGAGCATCTGTGCTCGTCTGGTGCCTGGTGCTGGTCTCGATTGGCATGGCAGCGGTACGTTTGTCGGTGCCTCGCGCTAATGCGCAGCGTTGCACCAATTGCTGGACAGATCGCCCCGCGCAACTCATGTCGTCTGATTTGCATGCACGCTATGGCCAGCAGGCTTTGCGCATCATCACAGGCGATGACCATCTGGCGGGGATCCTGTCGCAGGTCGATGAGCGTGACAGTACCTGGACGGCCAGTTCGGTCGATCTGCCGCCGCCAGCTGATTTTGTGCACGACCGTTCACCTTGTGTGGCGAGCTGGGTCAGCATGGACAACCCAAGCGAATTGCCCGATGGCCTGCGGCATCTGGTTGGCGATGCCTGGGGGGCGCCTGTCGCCCAGGCCAGTTGGCCCATGCGTCTGGCAGCTCACCGGCGCATTTGGTTGTCCTCCATGGCCTTGCCTGTCGGTGTTTGCGACAAGGCTCGGCAGTAGTTGTGCGCCTTGGCGTAGGATGCTGGCATGACCTTGCCCGCCTTCTCATCTTCCGATCCCTGGCTGTATCTGGCCTCGCAAAGCCCGCGTCGGCGGCAGTTGCTTGATCAACTGGGGGTGCGCCACGAGTTGTTGTTGCCCGATCCAGATGAGGATGCGGAATCACTGGAAGCTGAGCGCCCCGGCGAGTCGCCAGAAGACTATGTGCAACGCGTGACCCTGGCCAAATGGCAGGCTGCCGTGGCGCGTCGTGCCCGACGTGCCGCAAGTGGCACTTGGCCCGAGGCACCCATCCTGTGTGCGGATACCACGGTGGCTTTGGGCAGCGAGATTTTGGGCAAGCCTCAGGATGCGACTCATGCGGCGCAGATGCTGTCCAAGCTTTCGGGCCAATCCCACAAAGTGCTGACAGCCGTGGTGGTCAATGGCCACTTGCGCCTGAGTGTGTCACATGTGCGTTGGCGCGTGCTGGATGACGACGAGATCAGCCGTTATGTGGCCAGCGGCGAGCCCATGGGCAAGGCCGGTGCCTATGCCATTCAGGGACGATCCGGCGCCTGGACGCAGCACATGGACGGCAGCTACAGCGGCATCATGGGGTTGCCTTTGTTTGACACGGCTGAGTTGCTCAAGCCACTTGGCTGGCATTTCTGATGACGAGCACATCGACACCTGCACGCGTGCTGCTGGCTGGGGCGACCGGCCTGGTCGGGCAGCAGGCCTTGCGGCAATTGCTGGCCCGTGCCGACGTAGCTGAAGTCCGCGCCTTGGTGCGCCGTGAGATGACGCCTGCCGAGCTCTTGGGCATCGAGCCTGAGCAACTTGAAGGCAGTGGCAAGTTGCGTATCTGCCGGGTCGATTTCAACCGGCTTGAGGCCCATGTGCACTGGTTCGATGTGGACTGGGTCTTCTGTGCCTTGGGCACCACGATCAGGCAAGCAGGTTCTCAGGCCGCTTTCCGCCAGGTGGATTTCGATTACGCCTTGCAGATTGCGCAACTCGCCAAAGCAGAAGGTGCCCGGCGCTTCCTGCTGGTCAGTGCGCTCGGTGCCAAGGCGCGTTCCAGCGTGTTTTACAACCGGGTCAAAGGCGAGCTGGAAGAAGCGATCAAAGCCATCGGTTTCGAGCATGTGTCCGTGGCTCAACCGTCCTTGCTGGTCGGCGATCGCACTGAGGTGCGACTGGGTGAGCGCATCGGCTTGAAGTTCAGTTTTCTGGTGCCTGCTCGGTACAAGCCCGTACGGGTCGAGCAGGTGGCGGCCGGTTTGATTGCCTCTGGCTCGCTCGGCAAGCCTGGCTGGTACGTGCTGGACAACATCATCCTGCGCAGCATGCTGTAAATTGCGTGCATGCCCAGCTCACAAGACATCCTCATCAACTGGACGCCCCAGGAAACCCGCGTAGCCATCATTGAAGGTGGCGCCGTGCAAGAGTTGCACGTTGAACGCACTCTGGAGCGTGGCCTGGTTGGCAACATCTACGCAGGTAAAGTCGTGCGCGTGCTGCCCGGCATGCAATCGGCTTTCATCGATATCGGGCTGGAGCGCGCCGCGTTCCTGCACGTGGCCGATCTGCACCGCGAAGACGGGCAGGCCAAGCCGCACCCCCGTTCCGGCGAAGTGCAAGTGCCCATCGAAAAGCGCGTGCACGAAGGCCAGACGCTGATGGTCCAGGTCATCAAGGATCCGATCGGCACGAAGGGCGCGCGCCTGTCCACGCAGGTCAGCGTGGCGGGGCGCCTGCTCGTGTTCCTGCCTCAGGACGATCACTTGGGCATCTCGCAGAAAATCGGTTCGCCCGAGTTGCGAGATCAACTGCGCGAACGCATGCTGCGCCTGATCGGCGAGGCGGACAACCGCGAGGGCCGCACACGCTCTGGCGGCTTCATCTTGCGCACCAATGCGGAAGACGCGAGTGATGACGAGTTGGCGGCCGATATCGCTTATCTGCGCAAGACCTGGGCAACCATCCGTGACCAGGGCCTCAAGTCGCCGCCTGGCACGCTCTTGTATCAGGAGCTCAATCTGGCTCAGCGCGTGCTGCGTGATCTGGTCAATGACCTGGTGGCATCCATCCGCGTTGATTCGCTGATTCAGTTCGATGCGCTCAAGGCCTTCGGCGAAGAGTTCACCCCATCAGCCGTGGCCAAGCTGCATCACTACAAAGGCGAGCGCCCGATCTTCGATCTCTACAACATCGACACAGAGATCGAAAAGGCGCTGGCGCGCCGTGTGGACTTGAAATCGGGTGGCTACCTCATCGTTGATCAGACCGAAGCCCTCACCACCATTGACGTCAATACGGGCGGTTATGTCGGTGCTCGCAATTTCGACGACACCATCTTCAAGACCAACCTGGAAGCAGCGCAAGCCATCGCACGCCAACTGCGCTTGCGTAATCTGGGCGGCATCATCATCGTGGACTTCATCGACATGCTGCGCGAGGATCATCGCGACAACGTGCTCTCAGAGTTCCGCAAGCAACTGGCCAAGGACCGCACCAAGCACACGGTGAGCGGCTTCTCGCCTCTGGGGCTGGTCGAGATGACGCGCAAACGCACGCGCGAATCCCTGGCGCATATGCTGTGCGAGCCGTGCCCCACCTGCGAGGGCAGGGGCCAGGTCAAGACCGCGCGCACGGTTTGCTACAACATCCTGCGCGAGATCCTGCGCGAGGCTCGTCAGTTCAATCCCAAAGAGTTCCGCGTGGTGGCCAGTGCGGCCGTGGTCGAGATGCTGCTGGACGAAGAGAGCCAGCATCTGGCGGGCCTGAGCGACTTCATCGGCAAGCCGGTGTCCTTGCAGACCGAGCCATCCATGTCGCCCGAGCAGTACGACATCGTCTTGCTGTGATGTCATTTTTTGCCCTGCGCCGCCAGATTTACACAGCTTGACACGCGTGGGGCAGGGTTGAACGGGCATCCCAGGGAACTTCCCCTCAGGAGCGGGCACAATTCAGGTAGTTCGACTTGGCCTCTCCTTGTGACGCTACCCATGCAGCTTTCCGTTTCGCGCCGTTCTACCCTTGGTGGCTTGCTCGGCGGGCTCGCCTTGACGGCGGGCTCCGCACTGTGGCCTTTGAGCGAGGCGCAAGCCCAGTTTCGCGTCGAGATCTCTGGCGTGGGCGCCACGCAGATCCCCCTTGCGCTGGCGCGTTTCCGGGATGAAACCCGTTCGCCGCAGCCTGTCTCCGCCATCATCAAGGCCGATCTGGAGCGCTCAGGCCTGTTCAAGTTCATGGACGCCAGCGCCGACAAGCTCGACGAAACCAGCCGTCCTGCGCTGGCTGACTGGCGAGCAAAGAATGCCGACGCGCTGGTCATGGGCTCCGTGACGCCGCTGGCCGATGGCCGCTTTGACGTGCGCTACCAGTTGTGGGACGTGCTCAAAGGCAAAGAGAACGGCGTGCGCAGCTTCCTGATCGGTGCGAGCGAGTTGCGCCAGGTGGCCCATCGCATCGCCGATGAGATCTACGAAAAGCTCACAGGTGACAAGGGCGCCTTTGCCTCGCGCATTGCTTACGTGAGCAAGGTCGGCAAGCAGCACATGCTGATGGTGGCCGATTCCGATGGCGAGGGTGCGCAGGCTGCCTTGACCATTGGTCAGCCCATCATCTCACCGGCCTGGTCGCCCGATGGTGGGCGCCTGGCGTATGTGTCGTTTCTGACCGGCAAGGCCACGGTCGTGGTTCAGGATGTGGCCTCGGGGCGCTACCGAACGGTGGCTGACTTCAAAGGCACCAACAGCTCTCCTGCATGGTCGCCTGATGGCAAGCAACTGGTGGTCACACTCAGCCGGGATACCGGGTCGCAACTCTACGTGATCAACGTGAATGGCGATGGTGTGCGTCGTCTGACGCAGAGTGGTGCCATCGACACTGAAGCCACTTGGTCGCCCGATGGCTCCACCATTTATTTCGTCAGCGACCGAGGCGGTGCCCCGCAGATCTACAAGGTGCCTGCTGCCGGTGGTGCCGCCCAGCGCGTGACCTTCTCCGGCGCCTACAACATCAGCCCGGCGATCAGCCCCGATGGGCGCTGGATGAGCTACATCGGTCAGGTAGACAATGGCGGCTACCGTGTTCACCTGATGGAGCTGTCGAGCGGCAACGTCAAGGTGCTGACCGATACCCGCGATGATGAAAGCCCCAGTTTTGCGCCCAACAGCAAGCTGATCATCTACGCGACGCGCGCTCAAGGCCGTGAGGTGCTGATGACCACCTCCCTGGATGGCCGTGTCAAGGCCAAATTGCCCGTACCTCAAGCTGATCTGCGCGAACCTGTATGGGGGCCGATGTTGGCCGCCTTGCGTTGATCTGTATGTTTTCACGATCGATCTTTGAATTTTGAAGGAGCCCGCCATGAGCCCGATCTCTCAAGCAACCCGTCGTTTCTCTTCCCGTGCATTGATCATGGGCTCCATGAGCGCCATGGCTGTGCTGCTGGCCGCTTGCGGTTCTTCCGTGCCGCTCAATGACAACGCCAACAAGGGGCCTGCGCCTATCTCGTCGGCCACGCCCGCCAATGGCGCAAACGGTTCTGGCATCGGCAACGGCAATGGTTCGTCGTCCAATGTGGCCAACGTGGTGGTGACGCCGCCTGCGTCCACCAACGAAGCCATCGACCTGCCTCGCGTCATCTACTTCGACTTTGACAGCAACGTCGTCAAGGAAGAGTTCCGCAGCGCCATCGAAGGCCACGCCAAGCGCCTGGTGGCAGCCAAGAACAAGAAGATCGTCGTGGAAGGCCATACCGACGAGCGCGGTGGCCGCGAGTACAACCTGGCGCTGGGCCAGCGCCGTGCGGAAGCTGTGCAGAAGTCCTTGACGCTGCTGGGCGTGTCGGGTGACCAGGTCGAGGCCGTGAGCTTCGGTGAAGAGCGCCCGGCTGCACAAGGCAGCAGCGAAGAAGCGTGGGCCAAGAACCGCCGCGCTGAAATCAAGGACCGTTGATCCACTCGTTGAAAGAGGCCGCCCATGCGTTTTGCCTATCCTCTGTTGAGCCGCCTGCGTCCTGTTGCATTGGTGGCAGCGGCGCTGCTTGGCAGTTTGAACCTGGCGCATGCCGGCCTGTTCGAGGACGATGAAGCGCGTCGCGCCATCCTGGAGTTGCGCACCCAGCGCACGCAGGATACCGATGCACTCAACGCCAAGATCGCCGCCCTGACGGCACAGGTTGATCAGCTCAAGCGCAGTTTGCTGGACATGAATGCCCAGATGGAACAGTTGCGCACCGAACAGGCTCGCCAGCGCGGCTCCGAAGAGGTGCTGGTGCGTGACGTGACCGAACTCCAGCGCAAGCAAAAGGATGTGCAAGGCGCATTCGATGAGCGCGTGCGCAAGCTCGAACCCCAGTCCGTGACTCAGGACGGCAAGACCTTCAAGGTCGATCCTGAAGAAAAGCGTCTGTTCGATGATGCCTTGGCACGTCTGCGTGCGGCAGATTTCGCCGGTGGTGCGGCAGGCCTCAATGGGCTGATGGCACGCTATCCGGCGACGGGCTACAAGGAGTCCGTGCTGTATTGGCTGGGCAATGCCCAATATGGTCTGCGTGATTACAAGGAGTCCATCAGCGCTTTCAAGCAGTTGCTGGACCGTGCACCCGACCACGCCCGTGCACCTGAGGCACTGCTGTCCATTGCCAACTGCTTTGGTGAACTCAAGGACATGGACTCTTCTCGCAAGGCGCTGGAACTGCTCATCAAGCAGTATCCGCAAACCGAGGCAGCGCAGGCCGCACGCGATCGCCTGTTGACGATGCCTGCGCCAGTGAGCGAGAAAAAGCGCAAGGCGCACAACTGAGCGCGCCGTGACCTCTCTCTCCAGTGATGCGCTGCTGGCTGCGGCCAGCTTGCCTGATCCCGATCGCCGCTTTGGCGGATTGCGTCGCCTGCATGGCGTGAGCGGCTATGAACGCCTGCGCGCCGCGCGGATCGCTGTGGTCGGCGTCGGCGGTGTCGGCTCCTGGACGGCCGAAGCGCTGGCCCGCAGCGGCGTGGCGCAACTCACCTTGATCGATCTGGACAACATCGCCGAGTCAAATGTGAACCGGCAGGTGCATGCGCTGGAAAGCACGCTGGGGCAAGCCAAGGTGCTGGCCTTGAAGGAGCGCATTGCGCTCATCCACGCGGGTTGCATCGTTCAAGCGGTGGAAGAATTTGTGGATGAGGCCAATGTCAGTGTGTTGCTGAATGCACAAGACATAGATGGTGTCATTGACTGCTGTGATCAGGTACGTGCCAAGGCGGCGCTGGCGGCCTGGGCTCAGGCGCATGGCAAGCCTGTGGTGGCCGTGGGTGCTGCTGGCGGCAAGACACGGCCGCAATTGGTAGAGGTGGCGGATCTCTCGGAGGTGACGCACGACCCTTTGTTGTCCAGTCTGCGGCAGCGATTGCGCCAACGCCACGATGGCGCCAGGCGCGGCAAGATGGGCTTGACCTGTGTGTTCTCGCGTGAAGCCGTGCTGCCGCCGCAAGATGCTTGCGACGCTGGCGAGGGCGCGCGCGGAGATGGCTCACTCAACTGCGCGGGCTTTGGATCCAGTGTGACCGTTACAGCGACCTTCGGCATGGTCGCTGCCGCGCAAATGATCGAGATCTTGCTGAAAAGCTAAAAATATCTGATATAGTCGTAGGCTTTTCGGGGGTCGGTAGCTCAGTCGGTAGAGCAGCGGACTTTTAATCCGTTGGTCGCGAGTTCGAGTCTCGCCCGACCCACCAAAAAAAGTTTTACAGACTTTGGTTGAAACGCAGAAAACTGTGTATATAATCTAAGTCTTCGCTAGAT
>NZ_SCTN01000416.1 GCF_004297345.1 Aquabacterium sp.
GCCAGACCGCCGACGAGCAACGCCAGAGCCAGGAACTTCATTACAAAGGGGATCAAGGGCCATGTCGCCAACCTTGCTTCATATGCCATCGCCATGTCAGCTCCTAGACAAGTCTTGGCTTTTGCGCCGAGCGATCGTTCAGCCTTATCAGCAGAACGAAGAAAATCAGCGTAACCATGATCAAAGCCAGTGGCGCAATCACGCCATGAAGCTGCCCAAACAACGCCCGATCACTTCGGTAGCTGTAGAACAAAGCTAGCAGGCGAGCTTGATTGATGATGAAGACAAAGGCGGTACCGCCCAAAAGGCCAACAGCACGCAAGCGCCAGGTCAAAGGGTAAGCTATGACAGCGGCCATCAACAGGAATAGCACCTCCGTGCCCTCGCAACCGTTGAGAACATTGATGCCGCCGCCCGGAGAGCGAATGGAGGATCCATCGGCGGTCGCATGGGCGTCAGGTGTCAATGCATTGATGATCCTAACTACCGTACCTACCGTTGCCTTGTCGATGACGACATACTCAAAGGCAGACCCCTTGGCGGTATTCCAAATCCATTGCAAGCTCAAAAACACGAGCGTGAATAACAAAGCCATGAGCCAGGCCGAACGGCCATGGCTGTTCGGCTGCGCGCTGCTATCTGACACAAGCATCCCCTGAGATTGGTATGTTCACCGGCCCCTACAACGGGCTAATACTTCTAGCAGGGAATGATGACAGCGCCATGAAGAATAGTGCGCATGACGGCTGCATGCGTGTGGCCTGCGGCAACTGCTGTTTGACATCTAAGGCCGTGTGGACCAGCGCAAGCTGTGGGGTGTCCGCCACCGAGCGGCTACAGCATCTCAATACAAAAGCGCAAGCTCGTTAAACAGGACTTTGGCTGGGCCAAGGTCATTGGCCAGCCGTCAGCTCTCTTTTCGCTCTCGGGCAAACTCAATGTATCGCCACGAGTCAGCGGTAAGCCGGCATTTACCTGTTCGATACTTAGCCTTGCAGCCTGCCAAATTCAAACAGTGAAAGCTACGCACCGAGTTTGAGCCAATGGTTCAGAACGTACAGCATGATCAAAGGCCTCGTGGTCACCTAAGAACACCACTTGCTCCACGCCCCGGGTAAGCGCCGTGTAGATGAGGGCATGGTCCAGTAGCCTGCTCTTGCCCACCACAACGGCTACCCGCTTGAACTGGGAACCCTGGCTTTTGTGTACGCTGATAGCGTATGCCAGTTCGATGCGGTCCAGCAACTCCGCAGCAGAGAAAGAGTGTCGCTCACCATCAAACTCGATTTTTAGGCCTCCGTCCTCATCCGACCCGACGACCTGACCGAGGGCCCCGTTCATCAGCCCACGCTCATAGTCGTTGATGAGGTGGATGACTGGTTCACCAACAATCAGCCGTGCGGTGGAAATGTCGGCCTTGCCGCAAGCATCGGCATGGAAACTCTCGTTGATGTTGCGAATGCCAGCACGACCGCCCTTCACGGCAGACAGTACTTGCCAGTCCTCTCCACGCCAAACCTCTCTCAAGCGCCTGAGCTGCTGCATGACCGCGTCCGGGGCACATGCGATGAAGCTCACGCCGCTGTGGAGGCCTGTGAACGGCACAAAGCTCGGAGCCCGGTGCGCGCGCACAGTTGCAGCGACAGCTGGTATACCCGAGGAGGCAGCTTGCCGATGGACGGTCAAGAGGTGAGCCTGAGGCACTTGCGAATTGCCCACAAGCCGGTGGAACACCAAGCCAAAGCCTATAGGCGGCAGTTGGGCGGGGTCACCCACCAAAAGCATGCGAACACCATCCGGCAAGCTTTTTAGAATGCGATACATGGTCGGAAGGTCAAGCATCGACGCCTCATCGATCACGACGAGGGTGTCGGGTGAAACCTCCAGCCTACCCGACCGGATCGCAGTCAAAAACTTGGCAATCGTCATGGCTGGCTGGTCGGTAGCCTCAGCCATGCGCTGGGCCGCACGGCCAGCCAGTGCCATCTGCAAAACCACAAGGTTCTGGCGATGGGCAAGCTCAATGACCACGCGCAGGACGGTCGTCTTACCGACGCCAGCGCCGCCCGTCAGCACGCTGAAGTTGTGCTCGAACGGAAGCACCACGGCCGCTCGCTGCTCGGCGTTGAAGGGAAAGCCCTGCCGCTGCTCTACCCGCTCGATGTGCTCAAGCGCCCAGCCCTCACCTACGGTGACAGGAAACAAGGGCGATTGCTCAGCTGCCTCACCGGCAAGCATGGCTCGGATTCGATTGGCGATGCCAGACTCAAGGGCTGCAGCACCGAAGGCCTGGTAGCCCTCCAACTCACTGCCGCAGGCCGCCACCTCCTCTGTGGCAAGCACAACAGCGCGCCGCGCCTGTGTGACCGGCATGTACTGCGAGACACGGTCGACCAACAACTTGTGGCTAGTCAGCGTGTGAGCATGCTGAAGGCGTTCGTACAGAGTAGCTTCCACAGCGCCAACCAGGCGCCTGGGGTCATCAGTGGCCACACCCAGCTTCTGCGCAGCAGCATCGACCGCAGGCCAGGACGTGAACGCCAGCATGAGATATGGATTCAAGAGAAGCATCTTGCTCGCTTGATCTCCCCAGACTCGAAGCACTTTGTTGGCCATCCGCCAATCCAGACCATGAGCATCAAGGAACTCGATGGTCTCAGCCTCTGCCTGCTTGGCTCGCCAAGCCTCGACCAGATTCTCGGCCGTGACACGGTTCAGAACGACCTCCAGCGCAGCCACGTCGCCAGCCGCAAGGGTGGGCGCCAAGCGCTCCCCGAACTCGCCCCAAAGGCGCTGTGCCTTCGCTTCCCCGATTCCGACAAAGTCAGGGTGGTTTGCCAGGAACTGAGTGATGAGCTTGCCTCGAGGCAGTTCATACATGCCTGAGATAGCGTGGAGCTGTTCGCCGTGTTTAGGACTGATTCGAATCTCCCCGGTGAGAGACCAGGACTCCCCCGGCACCGGAATGCGCGCCAGCACCTTGGGAGCGCAGACCACCCTTACGGCACGACCGTCATCAGTGACTCCGCTGAAGATGGAAGCACCGTTATTCAGGGCACTGAGCACCCTGCGAACAGATAATCTGCAATGTTCCAGGACGGCACTCATGCGCGCTCCGGAGGTGCAGGCACCCGTCGACCAGTCTCAATCATCATGTCTTCGCGCCCAAGCTGAAGGCGCAGGTCCTTGAGCTGACGACGCAGTTCGAAGGCCTCTGCCACCAGAGCAGCATTTTGCTGCTCCAGGCGCTGCACACGACGCTCCAGTACGGTTGTCGAGCCAGTGGACCTGATGGCTGGCTCTCGCTCCTCAGACGAACCCTCAGTCGTTGCCTGCCGCTCGCCCTGGCGAACCAACCCCTGTTCAAGCCTAGCCACCTCCAGGCGAGCCTTCACGTTCGGATTTTGATAGAAGCTGCTCTTGGGGATTCCGGTCTTGTTGGCCAGCTCAGTCAGGTTCAGCGTGCCATCCTTGGTCGACACCGGTAAAGGTGCACCCGTGCCAAGGTACGCCTCGAGGGTGGCAAGGTGCCCTTGACCAATCTGTTTGCCATTCTTGCCGCTCATAAAGCCCCTCCAGCGCCTTCGTTGTCTTTGAGCCAGGCTACGAAAGGCTCGGCGAAGTCCGCATCCACCACCACGTTGTTGCGGCGTTTGGTCAAGTCGATGATTTGCCGCCTTTCGGCATTGACCGCCAGAAAGCTCTCGAAGTGCCTGAGGACGCCATGGAGAGCCTGGCACGTCCGGACGTACTTGAGCTGAATGTCATGAAGCTCCTGCTCGTGGGCCTTAGCATCGGGTGCCGGCAGAGCCGCAGGGGCGGCTGACTGGTCCTTCTGCAAGTGTTCAACGTATCGCTTCAGTCGCGTCACCTCACGCTCAAGGTTGGCCGCCTTGAGTTCGACGGTCGTCACCAGCGCCTTGGCCTTTTCATCTCCGACATCTCGGAGCTTCAGGTTTTGGGTACCACCGCCAAGGTGGGCAGCCATGAAGGTCAGCAGCAGCGATTTGTATCGCTTGTTCCGCAGCAGGGTTGCCTTGTTGCACGGCTTTTGCTGTTGGTGGGTGATGTGCGTTGCCACCATCTCAGCCAGGCCGGTCACGTGCTGAAACTTCACCCGCGATGTCTTGAGCTGCTCCAAGTACTGGATGAGCAGTTTCTCGCGGCCTTCCTGCTTCGCCGCTTGATAGCCTTCGAACGTGTTCCTGCCCTTGGTCATCACGAGTCCCCTTCAAGCAGAAGCTGCTTCGGCATCATGGGAAGGCCTTGCAAGTGGCCATCGCCATCCAGTAGCTTGATGAGGTCGTCGTACGTCAAGTTGTTGGCCTCCACGACAGTCTTCAGCAAACCAGCACACTCGCGCGCGGGATCTACCGGCATCGCAGGGTCGAAGGCCTTTGCCATCTGGCCGGTTCGGGCCAGCACACTACGACGGAGCATGTCGAAGCGCGCTCTGATTTGCGGACTTTCCGTACTCGGGTAAGCGAGGCACTCTTCGAGTCGCACAAGCAAGTACGCGGTTAGTTTGCTGGGAACAGCCACCCGTTGCAGATCTTGCTGGATGATTTCCGGCTTTTGAACAATCCAACGCCGATCGTCCTGACCGTTGGCGATTCGGATGCGAGCCGTATCTAAGACCTCTTCACTCAGACGCCAACCCGTGAGCTCCTCAGCCAAGCGTGACCTTTCGTCATCCAGTCGGTCAAGTTCTTCATCGGTGTATCGAGGAGGCACAGTATCCATCGCCGACTCGACCTTCAGTGTGAGGTCGTGGAGCATCTCATCGAACTCTTTGACCTTAGCCGAAACAGCTGGAAGATGGTCAACCGACCGAACGGCGTACTGGCAAAGACCGCACCGCCCCATGCCCCGCCATTGCTTCACTACCTCCGGAGGGCAGTGGTTGCCGTACGGGCAGATTTCCGTTTTGTTCTCCGCCGCATTGACTGCTCTGGTCTCGCGCAGAACATCCAGTCCACTCGTAGCGTCCTCGTTCATCGTGATGCTGATGCAGCCATATGACACCAGTGTTTCCGGCAAGTTCTCCCGCAAGCTTTGTGAGAAGTTAGAGTTCACATCGTCTGCGCGAATATGTCGCGTTGATGCAGTTCCTGTCGCCCCCCAGGTCTCGTGCTTGCCTCGATAGGCCTGCTCACGGAGCTGCATAGCCTGGTGGGCCTGAGCAGCATGCAAGTCTTCTGGGTCAATCACCACATAGTGGTACACCGTGCCTGACTTCTGTCCGGTTATGTGCGTCCCAATGAATTCAGCCGGCAGCAGGGTGGCGTACTGAGAGACTACGGACACACGGGAGCTGTGCGGTGAGATGCGGCTCTTCACTGTCAGTTCACATACGGTGTTGCACCCATCTCCGTAGTCCTGGCGTTTCGAACGGGCTGCAGGGTCATTCATCCAAACGCCAGGCGGTTCCAAAGCAGATAGTTGATTTAGACCTCCCTCACCCAATGCCGGCAACAAGGCATCAATGGCACTCACCAAATCCATCCAGATAGTCGTGTATCGCTTGTCGGGATGGGGCCGCCCGGTGACGTCTGATGCAAACAGAGGAAGAATTGGTGGCCATTTAGTCCTGTCGTTGTTGTTGTAGTGGTGCTTGTTCGAGAACCCAGATAGTTCAATCAAATTGCGCCATGTGAGCTGATCTCGGAGAATCTCGATGACGCGGAAGTTGACGTGCGGCGTCCAAGGCTTTCGCATCGATTTGTCCGTATTAACGAACAGAAGGGTGAAGTCGTGGTCGTCTGGAGTAACCCTAGAATCGAAAGTGCCTGCGTCAAGCCATTGGATATGGTTATGTCGCAAACCCGTGTAGAGGGCCACAAGGATTTGGTTGAGTGCATGTGGCTGTGGCAATTTAAGCCTACGCTCTCCCGCAACGGGGAACCAATCCAGGCTCAGACAGTCCGGGATGTACTGCAACGGGATAGTTTTGTCCCTCGTAAAAATGACAGGAATGAACCCTACCAACGGACTGGTGGCAAACGTGTCGATGATGGTTGTGCTCGTTCGAACGATACGGCGGCTCAATTCGGCGCTGTCAAGCTCTCCACTCAAAGTCTTTTCCAGCACAACCGCGAGGTGCGTTCTAAGGGCCTCTACGTAGTCTAGGAAGACTCCGAACAACCGCCTTGGGATGGGACGTTTGTTGGTGCCCTTGTTGCGTGTCAACGGGGGATATGCATAATCCGGTATCGGCTGACGAAACCCTGAGCATCCGCGTAAGTCATCGCCATGCAGCTCTAAAAAATTGAAGAACACCTCGACTTGTTTGAGATTTGCGTAGTGCGTGTGTGGATTCCATGGACGGGCATTGGCAACCATATCCATGTACTCAACAAAGGTCAGAGGCACATCATCCTCACCCGCTTTCATGAGCCTTGAGACAAAGATGCTCGCAATCAGCTTTCGAGGCTCTGTCGGGTATGTGAGCTTAGTATCTGGACGGCGTTGGAACCAGAACGTCAGGTAGAAGAACAAGTAGATGTTCAAGTAGCCCAATGCGAGATCAGTTGGCTTGTACGCCTCACGCCTAACGGTTTGCTTGTACACATCCTGCAACTCAAGCCAAATCTCAGCGAAGGTCATCACCTCCGTTGACAAACCAGGAAGACGTGGCCTTGTCTTCAAGGCTTTGGGCGAGGCAAGCATTGGCGAGGCTTTGATGATTTCGTTCACCAACTGCTCGTCATCGACGTCAAGGTTGATGGCCATGCCTTGCCTTTTTGGCTTTTTGCCGGAAGCATTCTCGACTGCACTTAAAGTGCCGAGACGAGTTGGCAGTACGGACGTGACGCTACGGGCTAACTCACTGGACCATTCGTCCACCGTGATGCCGAAGTCTTTCCCGTATCTCTCGCGAAGCACATCAATCAATGCCTTGAAGGCGAGGACATCATCCGAAATCCCTAAGCCTGAAGCAGCTTTCTTGATTTCGATGAGGTCAGTGAGGCGGGCGTCCTGGGGACACTGCCACCCCGTTGCCAACAGCAGTTTTGTTCCGTAGCAAAGAAACCACTCACGCCGCTTCTGCGACGTTCCGACTGACGAAAATGCGGGATGAGGAAGGTCCTCCGTCTTCGCCTCTAGCAGACGCATGAAACTAAGCAGTTCGCTGAACAACCCTAAATCTCGCGACCACAAACCAGTGGCGGCAAGCTTAGGAGGCCAGTCGAATCGCATTGGCAACGTAATGGCGCCACGGCAGTGAAGAGCGATCAGGAACAGTCCTAGCCCTCGTTTAAGACCCTGTGCATACGTCTGCCTATAGGAGAAGTCGTCCTGTCCGTCGCTAAGCGTCACCGCATAGAACATCTCACGGGTAATGTCCTCCTTACGTGCCTGGTAGCACTGCCAAAGTTTTTCGAGATAGCCCTCATTGAAGGTGTGCTCAATGCGCAGGGTGCGCAGGAGCACAAATTTGGAGAAGGTAGCTGCCACGTGCGTTTTGGTGGACACCTGACGAAGATCCAACCCCTCTAGGTCTAAAAGCTTCAGAAGCCCCTTCGCTACGCCATGCAGGGATGCTCTGATGTCTTGGTCAAGCTCTGCTCCTGACTTCCGGAACACCAACTGACCATTCGTGAGATTAAGCATGGGTCAGTCCAATCTGCTGCTGGAGCTTGCGTACCTGTGCATTCAAGGCCTCCAGCTTCAGTTGATCGATGGATTTTGGCTCTGCGCCGTTGTAGACCATGGCGTTCGCGTGCCGGAGTTCGAGTTGCATCAGATCCTTGTCATAGCGCGCGTAACGCAAGGTAGACTTTTCCTCCGCATGCCCCATCAACTGCTGCACGAACGCGATTGGCAGTCCATAGTCACCACTGAGCCGAGGGAAGTAGTTCAGGAGGTAGGTGCCATAGGCGTGACGCAGGGAGTGCGGCCCAGAGACTACCCCTTCAAGCCCGACAACCGCGGCAGCCCTCTTGAACGCCTCCAGACGGGTGTTATGAGAACTTAAGAAATACGGACGCCCCTCCTTCCCCTTCTTAAGGTACTGGAATACGAAGCGGTGCAAACCGTGAGGGACATACTCCTTGGCCATATAGTGCTCGAGGCTCTCGAAGAACATCGACGCAAATGGCTCGAGAAGCAGGGTGCTCTCTGTTGTTCGCCCTTTCCATGCCAACAGGTCGCGTTCTTCTGGGCTCAAGTAGAGATAGCTTGGATGATTGGCTCGCAGAGCAGGGTCCCGCAAGGCAACGGTTCCAGCACTGATATCGAGGTCGTCGAACAACAACTGCAGGCCCTCATGATTTCGGCAGCCGCTGGCTGCCAAAAAGGCATAGAGAGCTTTGTCGCGGAATGTCGTCTGTGCCTTGATGAAGCTTTCGATTTCATCAAAGGGGAATGCGCGGCTGTCGTCGTAGCTAACCTGCGGGGACGTGGTCGGCAGCACAGTGCTCTTGAGGAATTTGGGGCCACCCGATATAACGCCAGAAATCATGGAGTTCGCCGTCATGGCCCGATGCTGACTGGGTGTGACCGGCACCTTCGAATGAAGGTCGTGAAGCAAAGGCTCCGTATCGACGTCCCCCTCTGTGCACATGCCAAGTTGGCTTAGCTCTTGTAGTTCCTGGCGAATGTGCTCAGACAAAGAGAGAAACTTTCTGAGGGGAGCGTGCATCAAGGCAGATGTAGCTGCCGCGTATCTCGTAGATGGCCTGCTCTGGCTCACAAGCTTTGCGATCTCGTTCCCTGAGTCTTCGCCATGAACGAGATACTCGTCAAAGGCTTCAAGGACGCTCTTTAGCCTAGCTCGCGTAAGGGGCTCCCCTGGACTGGCTGCCTTTAGGACAGCTTCGTATTCAAAGAGGTAGTCATAGAAGATCGCCAGGTGCCGGCAGTAGCTATTTCGCGTGTTGAAACCGTGCTTGCGCAACAGCGAGTCGGCGAATGCCGTAAAGGAGTCCAGCGGCAAACCGTTCGGGCCAAGCAAGCGCCAGGTGGCTTTGCCGTCTTTCGTCGCCTTCAACAACGTCACGTTCTTTAGCATTCAGACCCCAAATATGCATCTAAGTTTTCTAGCGCGAAACCGCTCAACTTGATTGCATACTACGCTCAAGCAGACATGAAAAAAGCCTCAACTTCTTCGCGGAAGTTGAGGCTTTTTCGTAGGGAAAATGCGCGACGTACTGGGGTCGAACCAGTGACCTATTGCTTAGAAGGCAATTGCTCTATCCAGCTGAGCTAACGTCGCATAGAAACCGAAAAGCCTAGTCTACCAAATACGCAACTCCAACAACCTGGAATAAGAACCCCCGACCTATTGCTTAGAAGGCAATTGCTCTATCCAGTTGAGCTACGGGCAGCCAGAGTGCGAGTTTAAGCGATGCGCGCAGGTCGCCAGCGAGACAACCACAGTGCGTTGCTCACCACACTCACGCTGCTCATCGCCATGGCGGCGCCTGCCAGCATGGGATTGAGCCCCCCGAAGGCCGCCAGCGGAATGCCCACCACGTTGTAGCCGAACGCCCAGACCAGGTTTTGCCAGATCTTGGTCGATGTGCGGCGGGAGATTTCCAGCGCCGCAGGCACCAGCATCGGATCGCCGCGCATCAGGGTGATGCCCGCTGCTTGCATGGCCACATCTGTCCCGCCTTCCGGATTGGCCATGGCCATACCCACGTCGGCAGCCGCCAGCGCCGGTGCATCGTTGAGGCCATCGCCCACCATGGCCACCACCTGACGCTGTCCTTTGTCACCCTGCTGCAAGCGCTGAATGTGGTCGGCCTTGTCACCGGGCAGCACTTCTGCAATCACCTGCTGAATGCCCAGCTTGCTGGCCATCGCCTGCGCGGCCCCCCTGTTGTCGCCGGAGATCATCACGGTGCGCACATTCAAGGCATGCAGCCTGGCCACAGCCTGAACTGCGCCAGGCTTGAGTTCATCGCCAAACGACATGAGGGCCATGACTTGCCAGGCCAACCCACCGTGCGCCGGAGCCTCCTGGTGCTGGCGCATCAGCCAGGATACGGTGGCGCCGTCCTGGGCCCAGCGCTCGGCTGTTGCAAGCAGCGGCGCCAGCGCGGTGTCGGCACCATCAACCAACTCCTTCATCCAACGCGTGCTGCCCAATCGCCACTCACCCGCCCAGGAATGGTCAGCGTCGTCAATCAGCACCCCGCTGACGCCGCGCCCAGGCACGGACTGAATGGATTGAACCGCACAAACATCAGGCGCCGCCTCTTGCCCCTTCAAGGCAGCCAACACCGCCTTGGCCAAGGGATGCTCGCTGCCGGATTGCAAACTGGCGGCCACACGCAAAGCTTGCAGACGATCCCACTGCTGAGCCGGTTCAATCGGACTCACCTGCCAATCCAGCAGGCGCGGATGCCCTTGGGTCAAGGTGCCGGTCTTGTCAAAAGCCACCACCTGAACACGATGGGCCATCTCCAGCGCCTGGGGGTCTTTGATGAGGATACCTTGACGTGCCGCCGCGCCCGTCCCCGCCATGATGGCCGCCGGTGTGGCCAGACCCAAGGCACAGGGGCAGGCGATGACCAAGACGGCCACAGCACGGATCAAGGCCACATCACCACCCTGCCCGGCCATCCACCAACCCAGGCCGGTCAGCAAGGCAATCAGCAGGACGGTGGGCACAAAGACTGCCGACACCCGGTCCACCACGCGCTGGATTGGCGCCTTGGCAGCTTGCGCATCGACCACGCGGCGAATGATGTGCGCCAGCATGGTCTGGCTGCCCACCGCCGCCACCTGCATCACCAGACGCCCCTCCGCGTTGACCGCACCACCTGTGAGGCGATCTCCCTGCGCTTTGGCTACCGGCAAAGGCTCTCCGGTCAGCATCGCCTCATCAACGTGGCTGCTCCCCTCAGTGATCAGCCCATCTGTTGGGATACGCTCGCCAGGCCGTACAACCAGGGTATCGCCCACCAGCACTTGCGCCAAAGGCACCGTCACCTCGCCCTGCGGGCCCAGACGGCAGACGGTATCGGGCCGCAAGGCCTGCAAGGCGCGGATGGCCGCCGTGGTTTCGCGCTTGGCGCGCGCCTCCAGGGCTTTGCCGAGCAAGACCAGGGTGATCACCACCGCAGCCGATTCGAAATACAGATCGGGCGCCTGATGCCCGCCATGCCCTGGGTGCGCACCATGGGGGCCCTGCGCCGCTTGATTGAATGACCACCACAACCAGCACGACAAGCCCCAGGCTGCACTGGTACCCAGCGCAACCAGTTGATCCATGTTGCCGCTGCGATCTTTCAGCGCAGCCCAACCGGCTTTGTAAAAACGAGCCCCAAGGCCGAACTGAACGGGGGTAGCCAGCGCGAACTGCACCCAGGCTGGCCAAAAATTGTGCGCCCCCCACAACATGGGCAGGACCAATGGCAGGCTCGCAGCAGCACCCAGGCACACGGCGCCCCAGACCTGCCACCAGGGCACCAACTCTTCTTGTAAGGGTTCGTCCGCCTGCTGAACCTGCGCGTGGTAGCCCGCATCCTCGATCGCACAAATGAGAGCGGCATCATCGACGTGAGCCGCATCTGCCAAGGTCACGCTGGCGGTTTCAGTTGCAAAATTGACTTGCGCCTCCTGCACGCCAGGTACCTTGCCGAGCGCGCGCTCCACCCGCCTGACACACGCAGCGCAGGTCATACCCCGCACAGCCAACTGCACGCGCTGATCAGAAGGCGACGAATCGTCGGCAGAAGGCACCGGTGAATCAGAAGTGGCGGTAGCGGACATGGTCTATCCAGCAAGATCGAATGGCAATGCAGGCAGTGTCAACCCTGACACCATGTCAATGTCAAATGAAGATGAATTCAACTGACTGCGCTTGACCTTACCATGATGGAAAGGTTCAAACTGATGGTATTGACAATGCCATCACACCAAAAGGATTCCCATGAGCGACACCCACAAGCACCAACTTCAGGTCAAGGGCATGACTTGCCAGCATTGCGTGAAGGCCGTCACCAAGGCCGTTCAGGCGCTGGACCCTGCCGCCACCGTGGCCGTTGAGTTGCCCCAAGGCCAGGTGACCGTGCAAACCACGCTCAGCCGCGAAGCCACCGTCCAGGCTATCAGCGATGAAGGCTATGACGTCCAGGCCTGAGGCGCTTTTGCCGATCAACATCGGCGAGGCCTCGAAGCAGACAGGCGTGTCGGCCAAGATGATCCGCCACTACGAAGGGCTGGGACTGCTGCCTGCGCCACCGCGTACGGAATCCGGCTACCGGCTGTATGACGCCGATGCGGTACACACCCTGCACTTCATTCGCCGTGCGCGCGACCTTGGCTTTGGCATGGCCGACATCGCCCAGTTACTGGATCTGTGGCGCAACAGAAGGCGCTCCAGCGCGGCGGTCAAAAAGCTGGCCATGACGCATGTGGCTGAACTGCAGGCACGGATCGAAGCGTTGGAGGCCATGAAACGCACGCTCAGTGAACTGGCCGAGCAGTGCCATGGCGATGACCGGGCGTGCTGCCCCATCCTGGATGACCTGGCCAAGGCGGAGAAACCACCCGTCGCCGACTGCTGCACCTCATCCTCCCGCTGAGGCTGTTGGTCACATGATGACTGACAGCTTCGGCGCTTTCGGTGCATCATCACGGGCGCCCAACAATCAGGAGACCAGTCCATGACGAACGCAGCCGACGACGCGTGGCCTTTGCAGCAATCCAGTTTGAGCGCCTGCGGGATCAACACGCGGGTGCTTCAAGGTGGGGCCAATCTCAAAGCGACCGAGGCAGTTGTGTTTGTGCACGGCAACCCGGGCTCCAGCGAAGACTGGCGCGCATTGATGCAGGCCGTGGCGCCACATGGCCGAGTCATCGCCATGGACATGCCCGGCTTCGGCCAGGCAGACAAACCCGCCGAGTACCCCTATTCTGTCGAAGGCGGCACGGCCTTTCTGACCGAAGCATTGCGCCAGTTGGGCGTGCTCAAGGCACATCTGGTGCTGCACGATTTTGGCGGCCCGTGGGGCTTGATGTGGGCGGCCATGAACCCGCTCGGCCTGGGCAGCCTCACGCTGATCAACACAGGTGTGCTCAAGGGCTACCGCTGGCATTACATGGCGCGTATCTGGCGCACACCTGTCCTGGGTGAGCTGCAGCAACTGATCACCAACCGCAGCGGTTTCAAATGGGCCATCTCGGTGGGTTGCCCCAAAGGTTTGCCGCTTGAATTCGTCAACCGCATGTATGACGACATGGATTGGGGCACCAAGCGCGCCATCCTCAAGCTTTACCGCGCCACGGGTGATCTGGACAACCGCAGCCAGGCGCTGGGCAAGATGCTGGCGCCACTCAATCCGCCCACACTGGTGGTCTGGGGTGCGGCTGACCCGTATCTGCCGGCGCGCTATGCCGAGCAGCAGAAAGAGACCTTCGCCAAAGCACAGGTGGTGCTGCTGCCGCAAAGCGGGCACTTTCCGTTTGCCGATGATCCCAAAGGCGTGGCCGATGCCGTGGTGCCCTTCCTGAAACGACAGTTGATGCAACAAACCTGACCGGCCGAAAAGCTGGCATCAAACCGTCAAACAGCCTATCTAGAATCGCGCACTCCAAAACCAACTTGGGGGGCGACCTGTGAGCCCAGGTTTATCGTCATTTCTCAATATGGCCCGCTG
>NZ_SCTN01000417.1 GCF_004297345.1 Aquabacterium sp.
CCAGGCCGGCACAGAAGATGCCGTTGCGCGAACCCAGCGAACCGTCGGCGTTCACGTTGAACTTGGGCACGACGAACAGGGAGATGCCCTTCGAACCAGCAGGTGCATCAGGCAGGCGAGCCAGCACCAGGTGGACGATGTTCTCGGCCATGTCGTGTTCACCAGCCGAGATGAAGATCTTGGCGCCGGTGATCTTGTAAGTGCCGTCAGCTTGTGGCTCGGCCTTGGTGCGCAGCAGGCCCAGGTCGGTGCCGCAATGGGGTTCAGTCAGGCACATGGTGCCGGTCCACTCGCCGGAGGTCAGCTTGGGCAGGTACAGCTTCTTTTGAGCGTCGGTACCGTGGGCTTCCAGGGCGGCGTGTGCACCGTGGCTCAGGCCAGGGTACATCGTCCAGGCCTGGTTGGCCGAGTTGTTCATTTCATAGATGGCCTGGTTGACCAGCTGAGGCATGCCTTGACCGCCCCACTCTGGATCGGCGCTCAGGCCGGACCAGCCGTTTTCGGTGTACTGCTTGTAAGCGTCCTTGAAGCCATCAGGTGTCTTGACTTCGTGGGTTTCCTTGTTCAGCACGCAACCTTGGGCGTCGCCAACCAGGTTCAGGGGAGCCAGCACCTTGGAGGCGAACTTGCCACCTTCTTCCAGCACGGCGTTGACGGTGTCTTCGTCCAGATCAGCGTAAGCAGGGATCTGCTTGAGTTCGTCAACAGCGCCCAGCAGTTCATGCATCACGAATTGCATGTCGCGCAGTGGGGGATTGTAGGAAGGCATCGTGAAGCTCCTCGGTCTTAAAAAAGCACGTTAAACAAGAAAACCTGATCTTGAAAGCCAGGCGACAGGGGGGTCAAACAGGTGTCAGAGGCGCTTTCGCCCCCCCGACGGTGGCCGCACCCGAAGGCGAGGCCTGTCCAGGCAACGTTACCGGCGCCCCCAGTGCATAGAACTGGAGCACGCGCTCGAACGCTGTACGAGCCCGATCAATCGCATCCGGCGAGCGCAAAAAGCGCGCGTCATGATGAAGCGACAGGATCAGGCCATGGATTTCAAACTGCATCTGCATCGGATCGGTGTCAGCGCGCAGGTGGCCCATTTCGACGGCCATCTTGATTGCACGCACGAGCGAACCGTGCCAGGTCACCACCATCCCGGCCAGCGCATCGCGCACGGGGCCCGGACGGTCGTCGAATTCAACCGCACCGCTGATGTAAATGCAACCGGAATCGATTTCCGTGGCCACCTTGGCCACCCAGTTGTCAAACAATGCACGCAGACGGGGCAAGCCGCGAGGCTGCCGAATGGCGGGCATGAAGACTTCCTCTTCAAAGCGCTCGTGATACTCCCGGATGACGGAAATCTGCAGTTCTTCACGAGAGCCGAAGTGGGCGAACACGCCCGACTTGCTCATGCCCGTGACTTCAGCCAGGGCGCCAATCGACAAACCTTCGATACCCATCTGGGATGCCAGGTTCAACGCGGCTTCCAGGATAGTGGCTCGGGTTTGCTGGCCCTTGTGTGCCCCGCGCCCACGCTCGCGCACCACCTCATGGGCGGGCTTGGCGTCGTGGGGGAGCAAATCGGACAAGGGCATTCCTCGGAATAAAACGAACGGTCGTGCTATTTTGCAAAAAAAGATGACGACTGTGTGCGCTTCCCAAAACTTTTTTTTGTGGCATTTCCCGCATTACGCGCCAACTTGCGTCAAGCGCGCCATTTGAAGCCATACGGCCTAGGGGTGCACCCTCGGGTGTTGTGACCTCACACCGCTACGGCCCATGTGATGCGTCAAACGCATGCCCAAATGCTTGAGAAAGTCACACAAGCTGCACTATCCTGTTTGCATCATCGCCTTTTGGAGGGTGTATGGACGTGCTACAGCTCGACGTGTCAGGCCGTCCGCAGGCTTGGCTGTCAGCCAAGGAAGCGGCGGCCTTGTATGCGAATGACGATATTGCGTGGACGCTGGGGAATCCCTTCATCGTTCTGCGCGGAGGCATCCAGCGCAAAACGGGGGTCCAGTCCCGGCTGGAACTGCATCCCATTGTGGCCGTGCACGGTGCGGTCCCCAGCCGAGCCTGGCGGCATGAACCGGCTTTGTCCAACCCCAAGTTGTTTGTGCGCGACCGCCAGGTCTGCGCCTACTGCGGCCACCACTTCCATCTCGATCACCTGACGCGCGAGCACATCGTGCCCACCTCACGTGGCGGGCACGACACCTGGATGAACTGCATCACGGCCTGCCGCAACTGCAATGGCCGCAAGGGCAACCGCACGCTGCATGAGCTGGCCTGGTCGCTGTATTACCTGCCTTACGTACCCAGCCTGCACGAAGACATGATTCTGCGTGGGCGGCGCATCGTGGCCGATCAGATGGAGTTCCTGCTGGCCAGCGTGCCGGCACACAGCCGGCTGCGATCCTGATCTCGCCGCGATCAAAAACGGGGCACATGGCCCCGTTTCTCTGCAACACCACTGGTCAGGGACCAGTGAGCATCAAGCCCAACTGCTGGGGATCAGTTTGGTGATCGTGGCTGGCGTGTTACCTGGCAAGGTCGTCTGCCCCTGCGCTGGCGGCGCAAAGCTGGCCATGGCATTGACCAGGCCCTGCACCTTGCTGGCACTCAGGCTCTTGCCATCGCTTGCCGTGATCTTCTCGACGTAGTGCGACGAGCCGAGGAACCAGTCCTGGATGGTGACCTGATCCTTGGTGCCAATCACACTGACATCCAGGTTGTTGCCACTGCGGCTCAGCCACAGCTGATTGGACTTGGCGGCCGTGATCTTGAGCAGATCGCTGTTGAGCCACGTGCTGTCGTTGTCCACGATGGTGTCGTGCCCATCCCCTGCAGAGAACAGATAGGTATCGTTGCCCTTGCCGCCGTTGAGCAGGTCATCGCCCTTGCCACCTGCCAAGGTGTCATTGCCAGCCAGGCCGCTGAGCGTGTCGTTACCGTCCTTGCCTGACAGCACATCCTTGCCGCTGGTGCCTGTCAGGGTCAGGTCAGCAGGCTTCTTCGCCAAGGCCAGCAAATCCGCCCCGCTGTAGGCGGTCGTCCCTGCGTTGATGCGCATGGTCAATGCATCGTTGATGTTGTCAATCGTGACGGTATCCGTTTTGCCTTTGAATCCAAGCACCAGTTGATTAGGGTGCGCCGCATCCCATTTGCCCACGATCAGGTCTGAGGCCACCATGTCGAAAGGCAAGGTCAGCGTGTCCTGAGCCCCAGCATGAATGACATCGCGCCCGCTGTTGGCATCAATACGGTATTCATTGCTGCCTGCGCCACCAATCAAGGTATCGTCGCCCAGGCCGCCCCAGATCATGTCGTTACCAGCCCCACCCGTGATCACGTCGTTGGCATCTGAGCCGGTAGACATGGTGGAAGCAGGATTCACACTGATCGGCAAGCTATTGACCTCCTGCCCCAACAGCTGGGCCCCCGTCAAGGTACGACCATCACTGAACTTGAGCGTCAGGGCACCCAGCTGACTGAATTTATCGAGGATGACATCCGTATCGGGCACCGCATCAGCCCCGAAGAACACCACCGCGCGGTCATCCGCCGCCGTCCCCTGACGCACGACCTTGACCTGATCGGCAGAAAGCCCATCGCCCAGTTCAATCACATCGGTGCCGTCAGCCTTGATCAAGGCCCCGACCTGGCCTCTTTGCACAATGAAGCGATCGCTACCTGCGCCGCCCACCAAAGTGTCGTACCCGCCTCCACCCATGAGGATGTCGTTGCCTGCACCGCCGTCCATGCTGTCGGCATAGAACGAGCCCTGCAGCACATCGCGCCCACCGCCGCCGCTGAGGCTGGCCCCCGGATAAGCGTTGCGGAAGTCCAGCCAATCGTCGCCAGCGCCGCCAGCCACGGTGCTGGTCGACACGTCGGCCGATGAGATGAACAGATTGGGCGCGGCCTTGCTGATCGCTGCCGCCCCTGTGATGCTGGTGCCGTCAGCGTACTTGATCGTCAAGCCCGCCAGCTTGTCGCTGGAGAGCAGCGTGACGTCATCCAAAGTCCCAACGATGCCGGCATGCACGGTGCCATCAGCGGCGTGTCTGTACACCACATCCGAAGCGGCCACACCCGACTTGAACGCCAGTGTGTCGGTATCACCCACGGTCAGGCGGTCCTGGCCATCGCCGCGGCCAAACAAGATGGTGTCAACCCCCACACCGGCATCAATGGTGTCATTGCCTGCGCCACCATCAATGGTGTCATTGCCCGCGTTGCCAAAGATGCTGTCGTCACCGGCTTGCCCGGTTATCTGATCGGCACCATCCGTCCCGCCTATGCGGTCATTGCCGGACGTGCCCTGCATGGCCTTGGCCAGCATCTCCGCGCGCCCCCAGCGGGTGCCGTCGGCAAATACCAGTTGATTTGGCTCGTTGGTCCAGTCAATCGCGTCCCCGTTCCCCAGCGACACCGCCGTCACCTTGGTGTACGTGGTGCCATCCTGAAGCGCGGCACTGACCTGGACATCTTTGGTCGAAATGCCCTGGCCTAGCCGAACGTCAAACCCGCCGCCATTGACCGTATCGTGCCCATCACCTCGGTTGAAGACGACCGTTCCTCCGCTCTGCGTCTGCAAGGGCATCACCAGGAGATCGTCCCCGCCGCCGCCCTCTACCGTATCGCTGCTGTCTGTGCAATACAGCGTGTCATTGCCCAGCCCACCCTTCAACGAGTCAGCACCAGGGCGCCCGATCATCTCGTCTGCACCGCCCGTACCCAAGAATACGCGTTGGCCGTCGTGCCATTGGCGCATGATCGAATCGATATCAGCGCTGGTCCAAACCGTGCCATCGGCAAACTCAACCCGATTCGGCGCCAGACCGTCGATCTGATCGGCTACACCACTGATCGACCAGCCCTTGGAATTGAAGTAGAGGCTGTCAGGTGTGATGCCAGCCCCCAAACGCAAGGTGTAGTTGGCCAATTCGTCCGACTGGATCGTGTCGCGGCCGTCACCCAAATTGAAGACCACGACATCGTCACCAGAGGGGATGCCTTTGCGACTCAAGACCAAGGTGTCGTCGCCCTGCCCACCCTGGAAGGTGTCGTTGCCCGTCGTGCCGACCAGCGTGTCGTCAAAGAAGGTCCCCACCAGCGAGGGTGCCTGTTGCGAGGCAATTTGCATCGCCAGCTGTTTGCCCGTGAGGCTGCCGCCATCCGCAAAACGAATGACCACGTTGTCGGTCTTCAGGAAGTCGTTGGGATAGGCGTACTGCGTGGAGGAGTACGGCACCGCCTCGCGGTCAAACACGCCGACATGCTCGCCTGTGTCATTGAAGGTGATCTCGACCCGGTCTTGTACGTCATTGACGTAATAGCCGCCACGCCCTGAATACGACAAATCTTGATGAACCATGCGGAAGGACACGTTGTGGGTCGACAGCACGATCACGTCGTCCCCACCAGAACCAGCGCCGTTGCGGAATTGGGCGATGGTGTCGTTGCCCTGTCCCGGAGACAGGTAGTAGGTGTCTGCTCTGGATGTGCTGAGCAAGGTGTCGTCACCCGTCGTGCCTTGCAACATGCGGGCACTGACATCGGCCTGCGTCCAGACTACGCCCGAGTCAAACTGAAGGCGCAAATTGGGCAAGGTTTGCGAGGTATCCCAACCGTAAATCAGCGCACTGCCACTACCCCAATCCAGCTTGAACGCACCACCCGGCACATTGATGCTGTCCTGCGTGATGCGCAGATCGTCCAGGTTGACAGCACCCTTGATGACGATGGTCTGGGTCGTGTTAGCTGCCGCTCCGGTCAGGTCGATGCGATGCTCGCCCACAGGGCTGACGATCTGGAAGGTGTCGGAGCCGCCTCCGCCTGTGAGCGTGTCGTCAGCGGCACTGGCCATCAAGGTGTCCGACCCCGCGGTTCCCAGCACGTTGACGCCCGCTCCAACGGGCGTCAACGTCACCTTGCCGGAAATGATGTCTGCATCACTGATCACAACACCGTTGCCAAAGCTCAGTGTCAGCGGCAATGCACCAAAGCCGGCATCCGCTGTGATCGGCACACCGGAAAGGAGCAAGGTGTCCCCGCTGTCATTAATGCGAACCAGCACGTCTCCCACCGAAAAACCGGGGGTCAAATTCCAGAAAGACACATCGGTCGATTTGACGTCCGCATCGAACGCCACGTTGGTCACCCCGGTGACCGGATATTGCGCACGAATCACATCGTGCCCGCTCCCCCGCCCGAAGCGGATGGTCAAGTTCTGCGCAGCGTTGCGGTTGAATCGGCCGTCAAGGACGTCGTTACCCGCCCCGCCATCCGCAAAGTCGGTGCCATCGTTCATCATCAGCGTGTCATCACCGGCCCCGCCATACAGGCTGTCGCCTCCCAGTTGCCCTGTGATGTAGTCGTTGCCCGCACCGCCCTGCAAAGTTTGCGCCCCCGCGCTGCCCGTCAGCACGTCGGCCCCTGCCGTGCCTTGCTGAAAACAGCGCACAAACAGGTCGGCAAAGCTCAAGCTGCTTCCATCAGCGAAGCGAAGTGCCCCAGTCGCGCCATTGATGGTGGAGCCGACCTGCCCCAGGTTGCTCAGTGTGAGCGTGTCGCTGCTGTCGGACCAACTGATGAAGGCGTCCTGACCATGCCGTGTGATCTTCATCGTATTTGAGGAGATACCTGCGCCCAGCACGATGTCATCGGATTGCCAGGCAGACTTCACGGTGTCATGACCAAAGCCTGCCGCAAGCTGATACTGATTCGTGCCATCACCACCAATGAACGTCTCGTCAGCGGCACTGCCGATCATGGTGTCGTTGCCGCCAAAGCCATACATCTCATGGGACCGGCCATCACCAACGATCAGATCGGCATTGCTGCTCCCTTGAACTTGTGCTTGTGCATGAGCGGGGTCTCGCAAGAAGCCCAGGATTTGATCTGCAGACCAGACAGTACCGTTTGCAAACTGGATGTTCTGAATCCCGGCCAGCGAATCGAGCGGCATTGGCGCAGCACCGAAAAACGACGTCCCGCCAGCCATGAATACGTCGCTGCTGCCTTTGATTCGCACACCCCAGGTCCACATCCCATACTGATTGCCGTAAGGCGGTGTGACGGTCGTGATGGGCCACGATTCAACGACGATGTCGTCAGGAGTGAGCCCTGGTGCCAATTGAATGGTGTTCTTGCCGTCGCTAACGACGAAACTCACTCGGCCAGAGCCCGGCCCGAAGCTGTAAGCATTGGTGCTATCGATGGTTGTCATGACGTTCCTCCACTCCGTATCCGATTGATGAATTTGCGCACGACCAGGTTCTAGATGAAGCCTGTCGCAACGTGAACTCAGGGGGCATGGCGCAGAGCGCCTGCCCTCACCATGCGCGTCAAGCCCAGCTACGGGCAATCAGCCTGGTGATGCTGGCCAGCGTCGTGTTGCCGCCCGCGCCCCCCTCCACACGGAAGGACCCCTGATCAGGGTGAGCGCATCCAGCGCCTGGGCCAAAAGCAAATATGTTGGCGGTGTCAATGGTTGACATGGGAAATCCTCCTGATGCGTTTTGATGTATGTCGTCATCGAAACACGCAGAAGGCTGGCGCACGACCCTGGGGTCAAGCGCCATGCCAAGCACGACTACGCCTCCTGCAATATTTCTTTTCTTTGGGGCGCTTTTCGCCCTTGGGACGACGTTAGCCGCAGAACGATGCGCCAATGGTCATCGTTTGCCCGCAGCCCCCGAATCAAGTGTTACAAGACTTGACTTGGCTGGAACGCAAGCTAGACCTTGCGAGGCCCTGGCACGCCCCGATCCACGACAAACCTGGCCTGGGTTCGCAATCGCGAATCTGGCCTTGCCGGGTGGGGTGTTCCTCGAAACTCGCAGGACAGTTGTCGAGGCGAGACGTCCAGCAGCGCATAACCACGCTCGTCTCCACGAACGTGCAGCAAGTCAGGGTTACTGCGCTGGATCATGCCGGACAGGAACTCGCTGAGACCCTTGCTGGAAAGGGACGTGGTGACAAACTCGCTGGCCACAATGGGCGAGGTGCGATCAAGCGGGTTGAGTCGCAGATTGGCCGCCACGTGTCGGTGCACATCACCACTGAGGCAGACGACGTCAGGCACACGCGGTTGTGCAATGGCCCCCATGAGGCGCTCACGTGCAGCCGGATAGGCATCCCAACCATCGGCATACAACAGCGGCCCCGCGGTCGTGTTGAGCACGCCAGGCGCAATCTGGGTGGGTTGGGCGATCAGCTTCCAGGCGCGCTCACTGGAGGCCAGCCCGTCTGCAAGCCAGTTCTCCTGGTCGTAGCCCATCAAGGTCCGCTCGGGCGCCTCTGCGGCCTGGCAATGCCACAAAGCCTTGCCGCTGGCGGGTGCATGGATACCGGAGCAGACATGGGCATCCCTGAACTGACGTCCGTCTATCGTCCAGATCTCGGCCAGTTGCCCCCACTCATACCGATCATGCATGCGCATGGCAGCACCGACCGGCGCGCGCGTTGGCGAGACGGGCAGGTGCTCGAAATAAGCCTGGTACGCCGCGGCACGAACGCGCAAAAACGCCTGCTGATCCGACAGGTCGGGGTTCGTGTCCCCGGCATAGTCGTTGGCCACCTCGTGGTCATCCCAGACCAGCAGCCAGGGATGCGCCGCGTGACAGGCCTTCAAGTCGGGGTCCAGTTTGTAGCTGGCGTGATGGGCCCGGTAGTCGCCCAGCGTGTAATGCGACTCTTCATCAG
>NZ_SCTN01000418.1 GCF_004297345.1 Aquabacterium sp.
CGCTCAAGCTCCTGCTTGTAAAGCAACTCGTCGAAGTAGACGGACACGGGCAGCTGTGTGTGGCTGCGGCTGAGAGCGTTGAGTGCGGAACTCAGGTCGGACATGATCCCCAGGATCTCCAAAAACCAATGTCAACCCCCCTTGGGCTTGAGGGCAGCACCAAGGGCTTTGAACAATCCCTGGCTTTGCCAGGGGCCTGAAACTTCCCAAACCCTATGGCTGTGCCTCAAGCGGCATGCCAAACCCAGACCAACAAGGCATTGAACCTGTCGGTGGCGGGCTGGTGCCTGCGGGCGAGAGGGTGCGGGAAAGCCCGAAATTGTACCCTCAGGGGGAGCGAGGGCCAATGCCGGGTTCTGCGTCAGGTCAAATGGGTGGTGCGCCCACCCGGTCTGGGGGGGCCTTGTCTCAGCGGCGACGGCGTTGCAGGTTCAGCAGCAACAGGCCGCCGGTGCTCAGCAACAGCAGGGCCGAAGGCTCGGGCACAGCGGAGGGGGCGCCCAGGTACTGGTAGCCATTGGCCGACGTGAAGGACACGCCGTCTTCCAGCTTGATGCCCAGGTAGTCTGAGTGGCTGGCGTCGGTGCTCAGGCTGCAGTTGGCCAGGTGGAAGCAACGCGAACCGTTGTAGAGCTGGAAGTTCAGCGCGATGTCCGTGTTGGTCGGTGCATCGAAGGTCAGCACGGTCTGGCCCGTGTAGCGCCCGTTTTCAGCATCGCCATTGCTGTACACGCCATTGGGGCCGCCCAGCGCCCATTCGCGGAACAGGTCCTTGCTGGCGCTCTGGCTCTTGGTCAGCGTGGGCATGGCTTCCAGCGGGCAGCTGATGCCGTCCGAGCCATAGTCGGTGCAGGTGGCGTTGGGGTCGAAGTCAGGATTGGCTACCGTGTACTCGGCCGACACGTAGCGTGACGAGTCAGCCTGCATGAAGTGGTCGATCTGCTGGTAGCGCTGAAACGGTGTCATGCCCAGGCCGGCGAAGGTGGTGTCGTAATCCAGCGTGATGGTCAGACGAGCTGTGGCGCCAGGGCCGGTCAGGCGGATCGTGTCGTAGATGTCCATCCGGGCGTAGGACTCGGCGATGTTGATGGGTGTGTCGCCACTCATCTGCACGGAGGTGATGGACTTGAACATGCCGGTCGTGGGATCGGCCCAGGCATTGACCGAAGCTGCCACTTGTCCCGATGTCACCGATTGAACGCCACCCGTGGTGAAGGTGTCATAGGGAGAGGGTGCGCTGGCGTAGTTGTAGGTCTGCGAGGCCATTTCCTCGGCGCTCAGGCCCCAGGTGAAGGTGGCTTGGGCATGGGCTGCTGTAGCAGCAAGGGACAAGGCCGCGCCAATGGCACTCAGGACAGCGTGGAACGAACGCATGAAGACTTTCCTCTGATCAGGCTTGTAGATTGGTTTGCGGGTTTATACCAATAAAAGCCTGGCGCGCGCTCCCTCTCAACGGGGGTGGCATCCATGTGCGGGGTGCGCCAGAAGTCGGCGGCAGGAAATAGAATACGCGTTTGCCCCTGCCCGGGCCCCTCATTCGACACCATGGCCAGAACCGCCAAATCCACCGCTGATACCCTGCCCGCGCCCGCAAGCTACGAAGAAGCGCTGGCTGAGTTGGAGCAGCTTGTCGGCAAGATGGAAGCCGGGGCACTGCCCCTGGACCAATTGCTGGCCAGCTACCAGCGGGGCGCCCAGTTGCTGCAGTTCTGCCGTACCAGGCTGGAAGCGGTGGAAGAGCAGGTCAAGTTGCTGGAAGACGGGCAACTCAAACCCTGGGATGCGGCATGAGCGCCGCACGGCCGACCGAAGGTGCTCGCCCCGTAGTGCGTTGCACGGAGATTGCCTGATGTCCCCTGAAGTATTCAAGGACTGGTCAGCCACGGTGCTGGCCAGCGTGGAATCTGCCCTGAGCGATTGGGTGCCTGCATCTGCACCTGCTGGCCTGGGTGAGGCCATGCGCTACGGTGTGCTGGACGGTGGCAAGCGCCTGCGTGCCTTGCTCGTGCAAGCTGCAGCCGACGCAGCGGGTGCCGGTGCCACAGCGCAAGGCCGTGATGCCGCCTTGCGTGCCGCGTGCGCTGTGGAATTGATCCATGCCTATTCGCTGATTCACGATGACATGCCTTGCATGGACAACGACGTACTGCGCCGTGGCAAGCCTACGGTGCACGTGAAGTTCGGCGAGGCGCAGGCCATGCTGGCGGGCGACGCCATGCAGGCCCTGGCATTTGAAGTGCTGACCCCTGATGCGGACGAGGGTGCTGTAGCCGATCCCGTCTTGCAGGCGCGCTTGTGCCGTTTGCTGGCGCGCGCGTCCGGCCAGTCGGGCATGGCGGGCGGGCAGGCGATCGACCTGGCCAGTGTGGGCCACGCACTGGATGAGGCAACCTTGCGCGACATGCACCAGCGCAAGACCGGCGCGTTGCTGCGCGCCAGCGTGCAGATGGGGGCGGCTTGTGCTGGCCTGCAGTCGGACAGCGCCGCCTGGAAAGCCTTGACCGAGTATGGTCATGCCATGGGGTTGGCCTTCCAGATCGTCGATGATGTGCTGGACGCAACACAAGGCTCCGAGACCTTGGGCAAGACGGCTGGCAAAGACGCCGATGCCAATAAACCAACTTATGTGAGCCTGCTGGGCTTGCAGGGTGCCCGCGATGAAGCCGATGGCCTGTTGACGCAAGCCTTGGCCGCATTGGCCCGCAGCGGTTTGCCCACTGCCGATACGGCTGCCTTGGCCGCCTTGGCCGAGCGCATCGTGCACCGCGATCACTGATCACTAAAAAGAATACCCTTCAAGGACCTCCCAACATGAGTTACCCCCTGCTGTCCAGGATCGACAAGCCCGCCGACATCCGGCACCTGTCCCGGTCCGAGCTCAAACAGCTGGCGTACGAACTGCGCGACTATCTGCTGCACAGCGTGTCCCGCACGGGCGGTCACCTGTCGTCCAACCTGGGCACGGTCGAGCTGACCATTGCCTTGCACTACGTCTACAACACGCCGGAAGATCGTCTGGTATGGGACGTGGGTCACCAGACCTATCCGCACAAGATTCTGACGGGGCGGCGTGACCGCATGCCTTCGCTGCGCCAGATGGGCGGCATGAGTGGCTTCCCGCGTCGTGATGAGAGCGAGTACGACACCTTCGGTACCGCGCACTCGTCCACCTCGATTTCCGCCGCATTGGGCATGGCTCTGGGCGCGCAACTGCGCGGTGAAGCACGCAAGGCCGTGGCCATCATCGGTGATGGTGCGATGACCGCCGGCATGGCCTTCGAAGCCTTGAACAACGCGGGTGTGCCGCATGCGGGCAAGATGCCCAATGTGCTGGTGGTGCTCAACGACAACGACATGTCGATCTCGCCGCCAGTGGGGGCGCTCAATCGCTATCTGGCTCGCCTGATGTCAGGCCGCTTCTACACGGCTGCACGTGAGAGCGCCAAGCAGATGCTGCGCAATGCGCCGCCGCTGTTCGAGCTGGCCAAGAAGCTGGAAGAACACGCCAAGGGCATGGTCGTGCCGGCCACGATCTTCGAAGAGTTTGGCTTCAACTATGTGGGCCCGATTGATGGCCATGATCTGGATTCGCTGATTCCCACACTCGAAAACCTGCGTGATCTGGAAGGCCCGCAGTTCCTGCACGTGGTGACCAAGAAGGGCTATGGCTACAAGCTGGCCGAGGCCGATCCGATCGCGTACCACGGGCCGGGCAAGTTCGATCCTGCCGTGGGCCTGGTCAAGGCGCCAGTTGGTGCCGAGCCGCCCAAGCCCACGTTCACGCAGGTGTTCGGCCAATGGCTGTGCGACATGGCCGCCGCCGATCCGCGCCTGGTGGGCATCACGCCGGCCATGCGTGAAGGCTCCGGCATGGTGGAGTTCCACCAGAAGTACCCTGGCCGCTATTTCGACGTGGGCATCGCCGAGCAGCACGCTGTGACCTTCGCCGCTGGCCTGGCTTGCGAAGGCTTGAAGCCTGTGGTGGCGATCTATTCCACCTTCCTGCAGCGTGCGTACGACCAGCTCATCCATGACGTGGCGATCCAGAACCTGCCCGTGGTGTTCGCGCTGGACCGCGCTGGCATCGTGGGCGCAGACGGCGCCACGCACATGGGCGCGTTCGACATCGCTTTCACGCGTTGCATCCCCAACATGAGCTTCATTGCGCCAGCCGATGAGGCTGAGTGCCGTCAGGCCTTGAGCGCGGCTTATGCGCAGAACCACCCTGTGGCTGTGCGTTAT
This sequence comes from Aquabacterium sp., assembly GCF_004297345.1. GTDB lineage: Bacteria > Pseudomonadota > Gammaproteobacteria > Burkholderiales > Burkholderiaceae_C > Aquabacterium. The sequence continues at coordinate 4,243 of NZ_SCTN01000418.1, forward strand.
CCGCGTGGCGCGGGCGCAGGGGTGCCTGTGCCGACCAATCTCGATCCGATGCCATGGGGCAAGGGCGAGATCCGCTTGCAAGGCACGCAGACTGCGGCCGGTCTGCGCGTGGCCA
>NZ_SCTN01000419.1 GCF_004297345.1 Aquabacterium sp.
GTTTGAACAGTGCTCAAACCCAAATTGCGGCCGGCAGCAAGGGTCGTTTGCCCGCCGCCCCCCTGGTTGGACGCCTGCGCCCCCTGCAAGCTGATGTCTCGGGCAGCATTGAGCAACAACTGCCCCGCTGCCCCGCTCACATACAGGCTGGCAACCCGGTCCGTATAGGTACGACTGCCTTGAGAGTTGGCGTTACTGGCTATGGTCGTGGCTAACGAGATATCGCGACCGGCTTGTACGTTGATTTGATCTGCAGCGTTAATCTGACCGCCTTCGCTGACGACGTCTTGTGTAGCCTGCAGGCTCGCGCTTTGTCCATTGAGATTGCCGCCTGTGTTACGAATATTGTTGGCACTGAGGCTAAGCAACTGTCGTGCGCCAATACCGCCACTGGTCACGATATCTCCACTGACCTGGAGGTTCAGGTTCTGAGCTCCCATCAGGTCACCATTGGCTTGCAAATCTCCCTGGCGGGGTTTGAGATAAACCTGCGGCTTGAGCACCTGAGCAGTTTGCCCGTTGGCCAGCGTAACCGTCGCGGTCTCCAGCAAGACAATGTCACTAGTGAGTTGCGCTGCCTGCGCTGCGCTCAAGGCCACGCCGGGCCTAAGGTTCAACGCTCTAGCAACAGTCACACCGTTATCGATCAGCGCACGATACTGAGCCTCATCGCCGCTGTAACCATCCAAGAAGCGACGTCCCGTCAACTGCGCGACTTGATCTCGCACCAACGACTGTTCATAAAAACCATCCCCAAGGCGTTTTTGTACCGTAGTTGGGTCAATAGACAGCTGCGACAACATGTAGTCAGAACTGAGCCACTGCTGCTGGTTTGCAAAGCGTGGATCTACTTCGATCAAGGGGGCCGTGCTGCTCAACGGTGTGGTGATGAACAGACTATTGCCTGGCACGCTGGCTTGACTTGAAGCTCCAGATACGCTGGATGGTGCCGTGTGTGACTGCATCACCTGCGGACTGACTGTGATACTTTGAATCACAGCTGGTGGGGTGTAGGCTGCTCCGTCCTCGCCTTGCTCGTCGCGCCCCTTGTGTTGTATGCGGTAGAGATGCGTGACGGTGCCATTGTCTGTGGTTGTGCTAACGCCTGGCGTGGCCACATTGTTGACCTGGGCAACATTGGCCGTCAGAGTTCCTCCGGCCAAGATGCGACTGTCAGTGTTGTTAAGGGTGCCACCCGTCAGCACCATGTTGCCGCCAGCCACTATGTTGGCGGGCTTGGAAGATGTCACCTGGGTTTGAGTCACCACCCTGGTGTAGTCGTATCGATTGAAATCTTCGCCACCACCCTCTGGCGTATTGATGGAGTCGACTTCTCGATCATTATTTCTGCCTACAACGTAGGTAATTTGCGCTGGCTGCCAACGATTGGAGAAACCAGAGAGTTGGTATTCCTGTTGCGTGCTGCGGGAAGTTTCAACCACCTGGGTGGTGAACCCAGCGTTGCTGTTGTTCACTGCCCCCACATTCAGTGTGAGACCGCCCAAGGCTTCGATACGCCCGCCTACATTGTTGAGCGTGCCAGCTCGACCAGAGACATCCAAAGTAGCGCGATGACTACCATCCAGCGAGCCACCGACAAATAAATCGCCGGAACTGAACATCAGAGCCTGCTCATTGTTTTGGATGGAGCTCGCACCGATGTCCACCCGTTGGCGTGCAGCAATCACAGGTGACTGCAATTGATTGCCACTGGTCTGAGATGTTTGAGTCAGGGTGCTTGCCGAGATCGCCAGGTTGTCGCCATAGATGCGGCCAGCGCCCTGGTTGTTAAGCGAGGTAGTGGTGATCAACGTATTTTGACCGTCTATCAAGCCCGTATTGTTGAGTGTGATAGCTTGGACTGCGGTGCTTTGGCCTACGATCTGCCCTTGGTTATCCACCGTGCTGGCGCTACGCACGCTCAACGCGGCGCTCGCTTGCAATGAACCGGTATTGATCAGTTGCCCATCGTGGGTCAGGGTAAGCGAACCCGATGTGGCGCTGATTTGCCCGGCATTGCGCATGCCAACACCAGCTTCGGTCCCCACCAGCACAATCTTGCCGGCGTACATGCCACCCAGTTGGGACGTATCCAGGGCAAACACAGGTGTATCGCCCGACGCTTGATTGGCGCTCAGCGGCGTGACGACGGTTTGATCTGCGCCAACCTGATTGACACCCGTCGTGACCTGCAACTGCTGCGCCCATATGCCAGCATTCACTTTGACGGCTCGGCTGATGAGGTCGGTGTAATCCGTGCTTTGGCCTTGCAGGCCAGCACCAGTGATCTCGATGAGCCCACCGGTGACACGGTAACCGTCCAGGCTACCGTTGCTGATGAGCGGCGTCCCAGTGGTCAGCGTGCCTCGGCTGGCGTTAATGAACCCGCACCCATCACAGCTAATGCCTGCCGGATTGGCCACAATGACCTGGGCCCGTTGACCAGCTACCTCCATGAAGCCAGCCAACTGACTGGGGTTGCCTGAAGTCACTTCATTAAGGATCACACGTGCGCTGCCCGCTGCGAGCCATGGGTTACCGGGCACCCAACCACCCAATTGGGTCAATACGTTGGTACGCGCATTGTTGAAAATAACGCCATTGGTGCGAACATCCAGTTGACTGTATGTGTTGCGCGAAACGCCCGCCGAACTGGGCGTCTGAATGTTAATCAGTGGGACATTGTTAGAGCCCGTGTTGGTAACAGTAGGCTGCTGGCTACCTGGGGCTCGGGCATCAACCACGACTTGGGCCTGAACAATCGCTGACGGCAAGGCGAGTATCGCCCCCCAGGCCAACATCAGGTGTGCTTGAAATCTGCTGAAAAGTAAGCCTTGTCGACTTTGCGCGCCAGAGCCACCTTCACGGACTGCCACGCCCCGCGACTGACCGTGTCCACCACCTTGACTGGCTGCGGTTTCTGCGACAGCCATGAGCAAGCCTCGGGCCTTGTTGAAGACGATACGATGATGGTGCTTATTCATGGTGTCCCTGCAATTTTTTGCCCCAAAGCTGTGACGCTTTGCTCTTGCTGATGTGGGCTTGTTTCTATGTTCGTGGCCAAAGGTCTGGCTTGCCACCACTCTCGTGCATCACGTCTCGATACCAGACGTCCCCGAAACGTATTGACGCGCAACCCTTCACGTTCAGGATCGCCGCCATGGTGATTCAATGAACGCATACAGCTGTGCGGCATCAATTGCCTCAGGATCATCTTGCTCATTTGGCTGGTGTGACCAAATGGCGCCACCCAGTCGGTAATCCACATCCGATCGCCACTAGTCCAATCTGCCTGAGGCATCAGGATGGGGGAATTGCGTAGATAACGCCCTTCGGCTTCTTCACTCAACATTGCCCAAGACATGTAGAAGATCGGACGGTCAGATAGCGTTGCCACGACGAACTGGCGGCTCAACAGCGCAGGCATCAATAACGTCGGCAATCCATGAAGTGGTGTATCACGGTGCGCTGCGGAGTGCATCCACAGCCACGTCACACATCCCAAGGCTTGTGCTTGGCTCCAAGGTTCTGGTGACAAACCTGGCGCAATGATGTCGAATCCATCTATTTGCATGGTTTGCCGTTTTAATAGGACCAGGTCAAGCTGAAGCCACCGCTGCTTGAAACCGTCTGGAACGCCTCAGGCATGTACAAAGGCCAACTCCAGAACACGTCGTAACTCAGACCCTGATAGGCGCCTCGCATCCCCAATGCAGCGCCGGTCAATTTGTTGCCCACTAGAGACGCAGTTGCATTGCCAGCCACCTGACCGTGGTCAAGACCAACGTAGAGCTCCTGCCCGCTGTGCCCTAACCCAACAGCCAAGTCATTGCGCCACACCCAGCCTCGCTCCGCAGACAACGTCAGCTCACCGTCAAACCCTCTGACCGTGTAACGCCCTCCAATGGCAAAGCGGTCTTGAGGAATCAAAGGCGTTCGGTTCCACTGGCCCCGCAATGCAGCGGTGTAGCGCCATGTTGCATCCCCGACCTTGAATGGCCGAGCAAGCTGCAAATCGGCCGTGACCAATCGGGGTCGCGATGTACCCTCACCAAAAGCCTCCTCTGGCGCAGGGATAGAACCCATAGCGCCAGTCCCTTGCCGATAGGCCACATTCGCGTCAACGGTAGCTTGCGGTAGCAATACTTTGTGCGAGACACCAATTTGCCAGCCAGCCATCTGACGGCGCTGAACCTGCACCTCCGTATCATCAACGCAGTTGCTGGATGAACGCACCCAGCCACCGATGTACATAGAGGACTTGTTGATTGCATCGCGATAGATCATGCGAGATAGCCTTAAATCGCTGCTGCTGCTTTCCCCGCTATACAGATAGGTTTGGTTTGCCCCCGCAACAGCCTGCCGGTAAGCGCTATCGCTGGTGTTCCAAGCCAATTGCCAGTAGCCGAATGGCACTGAGTAATGAAGCGCCTGGCTGTGTGTGCCTCGATTACCTGCATCGCCACCACCCAGGTCATGCCCAAAGTTCACATAGAACAGGTCATTGAGCGTCCACCAGTGGTCGTACGATAAAGTCAACCCGCCCTGATACCTGCCGGTAGTCTTGCTGCCCGCATCGTCCACCGAAGCGGTGATGCGATACACCTTACTCTGTACCCATTGGATCACCAGGTCACTTTCTCCTGGCTTGGCGTCGAAGCCTTCAGCGGGAACGATCTGCACGTCCGCTTGGACAGTTGGCACACGCTCCAGGTTTTCCAGGCCCTGCTCGATATCTCGCAAATTTAGGATGTCGCCAGCCTTGAGCGGCAACGCATTCCAAAGTGTTGCGCGAGATACAGAGACGCCGGGAGCCAGCCTAATGGCATGGACTCGCCCAGGAACTACAGACAGGGTCAAGGTGCCGCCTGCCAAGTTCTGTGGGGCAGCCATCACGCGGGTGGTGACATAGCCCCGCTCGATGATGGCGTTTTGAACGCGCGTAATGGCAATGTTGAGTCCCTCGGCCCCCAAGCAACGTCCCGCGACGGAGTCATCTTGTTGCTGAGCACCGCGATCAGCTGCACCGAGTGCCCACTGAAATCGCTCAGCATCCTGCCCTGTCAGTTCAAGGCGTTGAATGCTGAAGCATGGTGTTTCGCTTTTTGGCAAAAGATCTTTTGCCGCTTGCATGCCTGCGATGGGTAAGCGCACATCTGGCGACGATTGTTGCTGCTTGCGCAAGGCTTCGTCCCGCTGTTGCTGCCTTACTTGCTCCTGCACCGCTGCATCTTGGGCAGGATCAACAACAGCAGCACATAGCCCCGAGTGAACCGACAGCGCAAGGAAAGTCAGGGCACAAGCACGCCATGCGCGGCTTACGCCTCCCCTTATGTATTGTTTTTCGTACATCTCAATATCTGACAGATTTCCACCGCACGAGCGCGGCAGGCTGCAGATTCTA
>NZ_SCTN01000420.1 GCF_004297345.1 Aquabacterium sp.
CACGGGGACTATGCCACGGCCCGCATCGCTAAGATGCAGGGTTTGCAAGACGCCACACGCCTTTTCTGCCCCAGGCCCGCCCGAAGATGGACTTTCCTTTGACCGACCTCAACGCCGTGCGCGCCATGTTCGAAGCCCTGCAGGCCCGCGCCCTTGCCCAAGGCCTGAGCCTGCGTCAGCCCCCTGACGAGCCCACCACCTGCTGCGGCAGAGGTTGCAACGGCTGCGTCTGGGAGGGCTTCTACGCCGCCGCCACCTACTGGCGGGACGAGGCCTTGCTGATCCTCAGCGATTGAGGCCTGACCGAGATCAGCTGACCTTGAACTTGAACTCGCCGTTCTTGCCGGCGCTGACCTTGATCTTGCTGATGGGCTGACCTTCGGCCATGCGCGCCAGCACGCTGTCAGCCACCTCGGGCAGCAGGCTGCCGTTGAGGATGTGGTCCACGGCACGGGCGCCGGTGTCCACTTCGGTGCAACGGGCCAGCACGGTATCGACCAGGGCGTCGTCGTACTCCAGCACGGCCTGGTGATTGGCCATCACGCGCGCGGCGATGCGGTCCAGCTTGAGCGTGATCACGCTGGCCAGCACATCGTCGCTCAGAGGGTAGTAAGGCACGACCTTCGTGCGGCCAATGAAGGCAGGCTTGAAGGTCTTGTACAGCGTGGGGCGCAGAACCTCGGCCAGCTCATCGGCCTCGGGCAATTCCTTGGCTGACTTCATCACCGTACCACCGGCTTCTTCGTCATGCTTGAAGCAGGCCTGCATGATGCCTTGCGAGCCGGCGTTCGACGTGAGGATGATGACGGTATTGCGGAAGTCGATCTCGCGGCCTTCGGCATCGTCCATCATGCCCTTGTCGAACACCTGGAAGAACATCTCCAGCACATCGGGGTGAGCCTTCTCGACCTCGTCGAGCAGCACCACGCTGTAAGGCTTGCGGCGCACGGCCTCGGTCAGCACACCGCCTTCGCCGTAGCCCACATAGCCGGGAGGCGAGCCCTTCAAGCCGCTGACGCTGTGCGCCTCCTGGTACTCGCTCATGTTGATCGTGATCAGGTTGCGCTCGCCACCGTAGAGGATGTCGGCCAGGGCCAGTGCAGTCTCGGTCTTGCCCACACCGGAAGGTCCAACGAACAGGAACACGCCCTTGGGCTTGTTGGGATCTTCCAGGCCAGCACGGGCCGTTCGCACACGTTGGGCGATCGCGGCCAGCGCGTGGTCCTGACCGATCACACGCTCTTGCAAGGTGGCTTGCAGATTGCGCACGGTCTTGATCTCGTCCTTGACCATCTTGCCCAGCGGGATGCCCGTCCAGGCGGCCACGATCTCGGCCACCACATGGCCATCTACCTGCATGGGCACCAGCGGCGCCTCACCTTGCAAGGCGGCCAGCTCGGCCTGCTTCATGGCCAGCAGCTCGTGATCAGGGCTGGCGTGCACGATGGCGCCCTTCTTGCCCTTGGGCTTGCTGCTGTTGGCAGCCGAACTGCCAGCGCCTGAGCTGGCACCTTCGCCCGCTGATGCTGCCACGCCCACGCCCACGCCCGAGCCCATTTCCGCTTCAGCGCTAGACAAGCCACCGGCCTGATGCTCCAGCCTGGTCCGCAGTTCACGGATATCGTTGACCAGTTGCTGCTCAAAAGTCCAACGCTCTTCATCGGACTTCAAAGTCGCCGCAATCGCATCACGCTCGACCTTCAAGGCATCCAGGCGATCACCATGGCGAGCACCCGCCGCAGCCTCGCGCTTCAAGGCCGCAGATTCAGCGTCCATGCGCTCCAGCCGCTTGCGCGCGTCTTCGATACGCGCCGGCGTGGCGCTCTGGCCCAAGGCCACCTTCGCGCAAGCCGTGTCCAGCACGCTCACGGCCTTGTCGGGCAACTGACGGCCACTGATGTAGCGGGCAGACAGGCGCACGGCCTCGGCAATGGCTTCGTCAAACAGACGCACGCCAAAGTGCTTTTCCATCAAAGGCGCCATGCCGCGCAGCATCGCGCAGGCCAGCTCTTCGGAAGGCTCCTCCACCTTGATCACCTGGAAACGACGGGCCAGCGCAGCGTCCTTCTCAAAATACTTCTTGTATTCGCCCCAGGTGGTGGCGGCAATGGTGCGCAACTCGCCACGAGCCAGTGCCGGCTTGAGCAAGTTGGCCGCATCGTTCTGGCCAGCCTGACCACCTGCACCGATCATGGTGTGGGCCTCGTCAATGAACAGAATGATCGGATGCGGGCTCTTCTTGACCTCGTCGATCACGTTCTTCAGGCGGTTTTCAAACTCGCCTTTGACCGACGCGCCAGCCTGCAACAGGCCCATGTCCAGCACGTGGATGGCCACGCCTTGCAACGGTGTCGGCACATCGCCTTGTGCCACGCGCAGGGCCAGGCCTTCCACCACAGCCGTCTTGCCCACGCCTGCTTCGCCCGTCAGGATGGGGTTGTTCTGGCGGCGGCGCATCAGGATGTCGATGGCCTGGCGGATCTCGGTATCACGGCCGATCACCGGGTCCACCTTGCCGTCCAAAGCGCGCTGGGTCAGATTGGTGGTGAACTGATCCAGCGCGGGTGTCTTGCCAGTCAGGCTGTTGCCGGCGCTGGCCTCGTCAGCCTGCAACTCATCGCCTTCAGCAGGCGCATCGGCATCGCGCAGCGCTTGCGCAGCCTCTTCGGAACCGCGCGTCACCTCGCTCATCTTGTGCTTGAGTTCATCGAGCTTGAAGCGCGCGAACAGCTTGGACGAACGCATCGCCAACTGGCTCAGCGTGGGCTCGGTCAACATGGCCAGCACGATGTGCGCACCACGGATCCGCGCCGTGTGCGACTCCAGCGAGGCGATCAGCCAGGCGTGCTCCAGCAACACAGGCAGGTGGCTGGAAAACACAGGCGTGCGGCTGTTGCCCGTCTTGAAGCGGCTCAGTTCGGCTTCCAGGTCGCGCTGCAATTCGGTGCTGGAGACAGCAAAGCGCTGACACAGCACGGTCAGGTCGCTTTGAGGCTGCTCCAGCAACGCCAGCATGAAATGCTCGAGATCCACCTCGTAATGGCCTCGTGCCATGCACAGGCTGGCGGCACGTTCGGCCGCGCGACGTGTGGTGTCGTTGAGCTTGGAGATCAGGGTCTTGAGGTTCTGGCTCATGGTGATGACAGCTTCAAATATGTTTTTATGGTGATGGATGGACCGCTCAGCAAACAGGCTTCACTCAGGCTGCGGCATGAATGTCATAGCGCACGTCAACGCGGTCTTCATTGGCGGATCGGGTCTGCAAGAAGGTGTCCCAACCCAGGCGGAATGCCGAATCCGGGCGAGAGGAATCCAGCGCGCAACCTTGCACATCGTCACGCTGCAGTTGCAGGTTGATTTCGTACTCCAGGCTGATGCCACCGAGCATGGTGAGCAACTCCTTGAGCGCCAGCGCGCCCTTGCCACCAGGCAGGAAACGCCGAAACTTGGTATGCGGCAAAGGCCCGAGCACCACGCGCATGCGCAGATCGCGCTGCCACACACGCTCCCCCAGCATGGCCGAGCGCCCCAGTACGCCATGGATGGGTGCCCCACCCTGCCTGACCGCCCCGGTCATGCCCAGATAGGCGCGCCCTGACGCGGGTATCTGGT
>NZ_SCTN01000421.1 GCF_004297345.1 Aquabacterium sp.
GGGGCATGCCTTGATGCTGAGGCGTTTCGGGTGCGAAGTGCCTGAGGTGGGCGTCAACTTCTTCATGTTTGTGCCCATGCCTTATGTGGACGCCTCCGCGTCCAACAAGCTGACAAGCCGTGCTCAGCGCGCCCTGGTGGCGGGGGCCGGCATCATGGTCGAAGCGTTCCTGGCTGTGCTGGGCATGGCTTTGTGGTTACTGATTGAAGACGGCTTCGTACGCGAGTTGGCCTTCACACTGATGAGCCTGGGTGGCCTGTCCACCTTGCTCTTCAATGGCAATCCGTTGATGAAGTTTGACGGTTACTTCGTGGCCTGCGATGCACTGGATCTGCCCAATCTGGCTCAGCGCAGCAGCAAGAGCAACGAGCGCATGTGGCAGCGCCTGGTGGCCAGCTTGCTGCGCATGCCCATTGAGCCCACGGCTGTCTCGGAGGTCGACAAGATCGAGCGTTGGCTGTTGCGGTTGTATGCGCCCGCTTCGTGGCTGTATCGACTGGGTATCAGCACCGTGATGGTGAACTGGGCTTCGGACAAGTCTTCCTGGATCGGCCTGGCCATCCTGGGCTGGATGATCTGGAGTCTCGTGTTGCAGCCTTGTCGCAACTGGGCTGACAGTGTGCTGTCGGCGCCGGGTTTCGAGTCCGTCCGAACCAGGGCTGTCTGGAGCGGGATGACCGCCCTCGTTGGCGTGCTGGCCTTGCTGGCCCTGGTGCCCATGCCCGCATCCATCGTGACGGATGGCGTGGTGTGGCTGCCGCCCGATGCGCAAATTCGCGCCACCAGTGACGCCGAAGTCGAGGCCATGCTGGCTCGCAGTGGGCAACGCGTGATGCCCGGTCAGCCCTTGATACGCTTGCGTGACCCGGCCTTGTTGACCGAACGAACCGTGGTGCTGGCGCAGATCGACGGTTCTCGGGCGGAATTGAACGCGGCGTTCGGTGTGGAGCCTTTGAAGGTCAGCAATGCGCAGCAGGCGCTGGCGCGTGACTATGCCCGGCTGGCCAAGATTGACGAGGACTTGTCCAGGCAGGTGCTGCGAGCGGTGCGTCCTGGCGAGTTCGTGTTGTCTCGTGAAGAGGATCTGGAGTCCAGGCAGGTCAGCCGTGGGCAGTTGCTGGCCTATGTGATGTCGGATGTGCCGACCGTGGTGCGCATGCTGGTGTCGCAGCGAGATATTGATGACGTGCGGGGGCGCTTGAAACAGGCCTCCGTGATCCTGGCTGAACGCCCAGGGATGCCTTTGCCGGCCAGACCATCTGGTGAGACCCCAGCGGCAGTGGAGCGGCTGCCATCAGCCTCTTTGGGCAACAAGCAAGGTGGCCCGATTGCCACCGACGCATCGGATCCCGATGGCATGAAACCCTCTGAACCGATGTTCGCGATGGACGTTGTATTGCAGGAGCGCGTGCCGCGTGCCGGTGGCCTGGCCAAGGTCAAGCTGGAGCTGCAGCCCAGGCCCTTGCTCCAGACCTGGGGCCAGCGTCTGAGGCAACTCTTCCTCAAGCATTTCTCGGATGTGAAAGGCATGGCGTGATGGCCATGCCGCGTCATCCAGAGGTTCGCCAGTGGTCGGATCGGATGACGCTCACGGGCACGCAAGTGCCCAGGCCGGGGCCCGTGCACGGTAGCTATCCGCTCAAAGACTTGTCTGTGCGGGCTCGGGGGGCGTGGATGGCCTGGTTGCAGGCCTGGTGGCAAGCGCCAGCGCACCCGACAACACGGCGCAATCAGCATTTCCTGCACGCTGTGCGCGATGCGCAACTGGCATGGCGCGATTTGAGCGAAGCCGCGCGAGAACAGCAACTTCAAGTGTTGAAGCAGCGACTGGGCAGCGAGGGCTTTACGCCAGCGCTGAGCGCATCAAGCTTTGGCTTGATTGCCGAGGTGGTGAGATCGAACTTGGGGTTCCAGTTGCATGACGTGCAATTGCTGGCAGCCTGGTGGATGTTGGGGCAGCGTCTGGCCGAAATGGCCACAGGCGAGGGCAAGACCTTGACCGTGTTCCTTACTGCTGCCACGGGCGCTTTGGCGGGCGTGCCGGTACACGTACTGACGGCGAACGACTACCTGGCCAGGCGTGACGCGCAGCAACTGAGCCCGCTTTATGCAGCCTTGGGCCTGACTGTGGCTTCCGTGACGTCGGCCAGCCTGCCGCACGAGCGCAAGCAAGCCTATCAGGCCGATGTGGTGCACGTGACGGCGAAGGAGGTGGCGTTCGATCACCTGCGGGACCGCGCTGCGCGCACGGTTGGTGACACGCAAGCGATCGTGCTGCGCGGGCTGTGTATGGCTGTGGTGGATGAGGCCGACAGTATCCTGATCGACGAGGCATGTACACCGTTGATCCTGGCGCGGGCTGCGGCCTTCAGATCCGCAGC
>NZ_SCTN01000422.1 GCF_004297345.1 Aquabacterium sp.
GGTCAACAGGCGTGCCAACTCCCCCAACGGCAGCAAGAACTGCTCGCCATCTTGATAGGCCGTGAGGCTGTCGGACAGCACGTGCCCATCCAGCACGACCTCCAGCACCAGGGCCTGGCTGTCGTCCAGCTCGCGGTGCGTAGACGCAGCCGGCGCCTGCACACCGCTGGACAGGGCCTGAGCCTGTGCGACCGGGCTGAGCGCACTCAGGCACAGGCCGCACAGCGACATCAGCAGCCATGCAAGCAGACGCACCGATCCCTGGCTTGACGACGCCATGGCTGATGGACAAGCACGTGAGCGTCAGGGCAGGATCAGGGCCGACTCGGCCAGCAAATTGCCGCCCGCTTCAGCCCGTTCGCGATAACTGATCTTCAAGGTTCCACCGCTGAGCAGCAGGCCCGGCGGCAGCGTCAAGGGCATGCGTGCCTTGCGAAGAGGATTGGGCGTGTACACGGCCACGCCCGCAGCCTTGATCAAGTCTTGCGACACACCCAGGCGAGGCGTGAACGTGACGCTGATATCGCCATAAACAGAGCGGTTGCCTTCGCGCAGGATGTCGAATGAGACCGCCGCGCCGTTGTCCGCCCCGGCTGCCTGGAACGCCAGATTGCGCAAGGCCACCTGTGCCTGCGTATCACCATGGCGAACGATGACCGGGATGGATGCACCCACCAAGGCGCTGAGCACCACACCCACGCCGCCGGCCTTCTCTTTGGCCAACTCCTCCACACTGTTGCTGCCGCTGGCATCGGCCACGCGATCAAACTGCAGGTGGGAACGGTATTCGCCCGGCGCCAGATCGGCAGGCTTGCGCAACAAGATGCGCACCGTCTGCGAGCTGCCCGCCGCGATCGTGACCTGCCTGGGCGAATAGCGCAGCATGCCCTCGGCAAACTGTTCGCCCGGCCCGGGCTCCGTGATGACGATGAACTCGCCAGCTTCACCCATGCGGCGATTGACCACACTGATGCGGTAGGTCTCGGGCGTTTTGCCCTGGTTGACCAGTTCGACCTGTGCCGAGCGCTGATCCTTTTCAAAGACCACACGGGTCGGGAACAACATGAGATCGGCCTTGGCAGGCAGTGAATGCAGGCACAAAAAGCCGGCGATCAGCCACTGGACCCACAGCCAAGGCGAGCGTGATGTAGACATGGCGTACTCCAATTGAACGACGAAGGAGAAGGAAGACTCACTGGTAGTTGACGATCACGCTGAAGGTGCCCGCATAACTACCCCTTGCTTGTTGCGCACCGACCGACAAGGTGGCGCCGACACTGAACTGGCCGTTCCCGTTCTTCGACAGGATGGACATGCCACTCAGATTGCTGGTGAACGTCTTGACCGTCATGACGTGCCCAGCACCGTCACTCATGAGCACCGAGTTGTCTGCAGGCAGCGTGATGGCATAAACCGCATTGGCTTTGCCATGCACCGAAAATTGCGCGGGTGCGGCCAGGTTGCTGCCCTGGCTGAGCACGAAAGCACCGCCAGACTGCGCGCGGCTGCCATCAGCGCCGACGGCGACCGTCCCCGCGCTCGAGGCCACGAATGTGCCGAAGGACAGATTGCCCGTGTTGCTCACGTTCTGTGCAGCCGCATGCGAACAGCAGGATGCCGCACACAGCCCACACAGAAGCTTGAGACAAAGACAGCCCCATCCTCTGCACGCAAGATGCAGAGTGTGTGTCATGACATATCAATTGAATTCGACCAGGACGTTGACCGTGTCGGGACCAGCTGGTGCATTCGGTGCCGCACGCACAGGCGCAGCAGAGACGGCCACAGTCAAACCACCACCACGCAAGCTGCCGTCTCCCGCCTTCGTGCTGAGCACCGACGCTGCCAATACAGCCGCAGCAGCAGGCTCACTCACGCCGGCGGGTTCAGTCACCTTGGGCACCTGAATCAATGCTGATCCCACATGAACCAACACGGTCCCGGTCGATGCATTGACTTGTGCAGGCAAGCTATCGACCACGCTGACCACTGGATCAGGCGCCAATATGGTGGCACTGACATGGGCCGTGGCAGACATCGAAGCTGCCCTTGCCTGAACAAGCGCAAGCCCTTCGAATGCAGCCAGAGCCAATCCCAATACGAAACCCAGGACACGGGCGAGCACACGGCCAGCCTGCGCCCTGCTGATTGCGCTCACGGCAGCCATGGCCTGAGGGCCCTGCCGACGCAACGCCATCAGGATGTCAGTTGTAGGACACGGTCACGTTGAAGGAGCCGGTATAGGTACCCGGCACCTGGTTGTTGCCCACGACCAGGGTCGCGCCAACCTTCAGCGTGTCAGTACCTGCGCCGGACAAGGTGCCGGTCGTACCAGGGTTACTGACGAAGGCATTGACGGCCATCGTGTGGGAGGCACCATCGCTGATCGTGACTGCGCCATCGGTGGGCAGCGTGATCGCATAGGTGAAGCCGGCTTCACCCGTCACACCAAATACGGCGGAAGCGGGGTTGCCGGTGCTGCCGGGGGGTTGTGTCACGGTGGTCCCGGCGCCACTGATCGACACAACGTCGGCAGTGCTGATAGCAACGTTGCCACCAACGGCCCCTACTGCGAGCTTGCCGAAGACCAGATCGGAGGTCTTGGCAATCGCGATAGGACTCACGATGGTGGCAGATGCACTGGCCGAGGCCGTGCTGGTTTGAGCGGCAAAAGCGCTCACGCCCATCGTCGCGAGGCTGGATGCAACAGCCAGGTGACGAGCGTACTTCTTGAATGAAAACAACATGATGTAAAACTTTCTCGAAAGGTTGAACACAAAGGTTTCGGATCACCCTGCATCCGCCCGAACTGTCCTGCTATCAAAGACACATCAGGTCGGAGTGATCGTCTACTGCACATCCCTTGGCCTCGGTACAACTGCTTCTTGAGGCTTCGGGGTGTCTGCGTGTTTTCGGACACGCATGCGCTCAAGTTAACGTGTTGCGTGTCCGTTTGAATCGAGAAAGAACTGTCCGAAAACCATGCAGTTACATTTTTTCGGACAAATGGCATCCACCTCACATGGCGGGCTGGATCCAGTTCAGATCGGCATCCTCCTGTGGCAGGCGCCACTTGATGGAGCAGCCCATGCTGGCTTGCTGCTCGCCCGGGCCATAGCCGTAGTGCGCAATCAGTCGCATGGCGTCATACAGTTCGCGCGGCGTGTCGTCGGGCACCGGATCCTTGCGGCCCGCATCCAGGCGGCCGCGGTATTGCAGGCGCAAATCGGCGTCGAAGCCGAAGAAATCGGGCGTGCAGACGGCCTCATAGGCGTGCGCGATTTCCTGTGTGTCGTCATGCAGGTAGTGAAACGGCAGGTTCCACTCCTTGGCGAACACCTTCATGTTCGAGAAACTGTCCTCCGGGTAGGCGCGGTCGTCGTTGGCATTGATGGCGATGGTGTGCACGCCCAGGTCATGCAAGGCCTTGGCGTCACGGATCAGGCGCGGCATGATGGCCTGCACATAAGGGCAATGGTTGCAGATGAACACGACCACCGTCCCCCGCATGCCAGAGAGTTGCTTGAGCGAGTGGTAGTGGCTGTCCACGCCCTTGAGGCGGAACATGGGGGCTTTCCAGCCGATATCGGCAATCGGGGTGCTGACGGCCATGGGGCGCTCCTTTCAAGCAATGCTCAGGTCAAAAAGCCGGCTCTTCAACCGGCGAACGGTCAAACGGGAACAGACAAGAGACTGGGGAAAGGCTCGGCCAGAACGGCACCGGGCGAGGCATCACGAAGCGCTGCGACAAAGTGGCATGCAGGCGGATGCGTTTCCCTGAATGGAAGCACAGCAAGGCGCTGCTGACAAGGGGGAATCCTCGCTTCCCCCTTGAGGCCCGTCTACTGCATCTGTGCGCGGCGAATCTCCAGCAGACGCAGGATCATTGGCGTCAGGATCAGCTGCATCGCCAGGTCCATCTTGCCCCCAGGCACGACGATGGTATTGGCGCGTGACATGAAGGAGCCACCAATCATCGACAAGAGGTAGGGGAAGTCGATGCCACGCGGATTCCGGAAGCGGATCACGGTCATGCTCTCACCAGCCGTCGGGATATCACGCGCAATGAAGGGGTTGGACGTGTCCACCACCGGCACGCGCTGGAAGTTGATGTCGGTCTCGGCGAACTGCGGGCAGATGTAGTGCACGTAGTCGTGCATGCGACGCAGGATGGTGTCAGAGACGGCTTCGGTGGAATAGCCGCGTGATTTGGTATCGCGATGGATCTTCTGGATCCACTCCAGGTTGATGATGGGCACCACGCCGATCTTCAAGTCCACATGGCGAGTGAGGTCCACCTTGTCGGTCTTCACGCAACCGTGCAGGCCTTCGTAGAACAGCAGATCGGTATTGACCGGCGTGTCTTCCCAATGGGTGAAGGTGCCAGGCTCTTGCTTGTAAGGTGCGGCTTCCGCGTCGTTGTGCAGATAGAAGCGCGTCTTGCAGCGCCCCATTTCGCCATAGGAGCGAAACTGCTGCTCCAGTTCGGCCCACTCGTTGGCATCGGGGCTGAAGTGGCTGAAGTTGCGGTTCTCGCGTTCGGCCTGGGCCAGCTCGCCTTTCATCTCCTTGCGAGAGAAGCGGTGAAAGGCATCGCCTTCGATCACGGCAGCGGTCACGCCCTCGCGGCGAAAGATGGTGTCGAAGGTGTTCTTGACGGTACTCGTGCCGGCGCCACTGGAGCCGGTGACCACGATGATGGGATGACGTCTGGACATGGTGTGCGGGCTCGATCAGGCTTGAGGTTGCACGAACAGGGAACGGGTCTTGAACAGCTGCCAGGACACGTTCTCGTGCGGATCAGCGTGATAGCTCACGATGCGGTCGATCTCTTCGCGCGAGCCCAGGATGACGGGTACGCGCTGATGCAAGGTGTCCGGCACCAGATCCAGCAACTCGCTGGTGCCATTGACGGCGCGGCCACCGGCCTGCTCAACCAACAATGCCATGGGCGAGGCCTCGTACATGAGGCGCAGGCGGCCAGGCTTGCGCGGCTCGCGCGTGTCACGTGGGTACATGAACACGCCGCCGCGGGTCATGATGCGGTGCACTTCGGCCACCATGGAGGCCACCCAGCGCATGTTGAAGTCCTTCATGCGCGGGCCGTTTTCGCCAGCCGTGCATTCGGCGATGTAGCGCTGAACGGGCTTTTCCCAGAAGCGCTGGTTGGAGGCATTGATCGCAAACTCTTTGGTCTGCATGGGGATCTGCACGGCCTCTTGCGTGAGCAGCCAGCGCATGGGCTCGCCGTTGGCGCCACTGCGCTTGTCCAGCGTGAACATGAGCACGCCACGGCGGCAGGTCAGCACCATGATGGTGGCCGGGCCATACAGCACATAACCAGCAGCAAGCTGCTCATGGCCGGGCTGGCGATAGCTGTCTTCGGTGGGCAGGCGGCCACGGCCTTCATGCGGCAGGATCGAGAAAATGGTGCCGATCGAGATGTTGGCTTCTATGTTGGAGGAGCCGTCCAGCGGATCGTACACAACGAGGTATCGCCCGTTGCGCACGTGCTTGTCGGACAGCTGATGGTGCTCGTGCTCTTCGCTGGCCCAGCCGGCCACATGCTCACAATGCCCCAGGTGATGCGACATGATCTCGTCGCTCAGCACGTCCAGCTTCTTCTGCGCTTCGCCTTGCGAATTGGCGCTGTCTGCCAGGCCATGCGCGCCAGCCAGCACGCCCTGCCCGGCCAGATCGCTGATGCGGGCGCAAGCCTGGGCGATGGCGTCCATCGTGTCGATCATGGCGACCACCGCATCGGGTGCGGCATCGTCCAGATTGCGGGCCAGAGCCTCTTGCAGGGTGAGCATGTCATGCATGGCGAGCGTCCTCATGGCTTGTTGTGCTTGTTGTGTTCGTCGAGGGAACGGCAAACAGGCGGCTGGCGCGGATGTCAGCAGCCTCAATGGTGGTGAGCTCGTCGGCACTCAGCACCTTGTCGCGATCAGCGAACAGGCGACTGGCCTGGCGCAGTCGAGCCCGGTCCAACGCATTGCGCACGCTGCGGGCATTGGCGAAATGGGGTTGTTGCAGGCGGCGCTGCAGGTAGTCTTCAAAGGCTTCGCGTGCGCCCGGCCCGAAGCGGTAGTGCCGCTGCTCCAGCATGGCCGTGCCGATGTGCAACAACTCGCCCACCGAATAGTCCGGGAAGTCCAGGTGGTGCGCGATGCGCGAAGACATACCCGGGTTGCTCTGGAAGAAGGTGTCCATGCGGTCGGCATAGCCAGCCAGGATCACGACCAGGTCATCGCGCTGGTTCTCCATGACCTGCAGCAGGATCTCGATGGCTTCCTGGCCGTAGTCGCGCTCGTTCTCGGGCTTGTACAGGTAGTAGGCTTCGTCGATGAAGAGCACGCCGCCCATGGCCTTCTTGAGCACCTCACGGGTCTTGGGTGCCGTGTGGCCGATGTACTGGCCGACCAAGTCGTCACGCGTCACGGCCACGAGATGGCCTTTGCGGACGTAGCCCAGGCGGTGCAGGATCTGCGCCATGCGCATGGCCACGGTGGTCTTGCCGGTACCCGGGTTGCCCGTGAAGCACATGTGCAGCGACGGGCTTTGCGCCGCCAGACCATGTGCGGCGCGCAGCTTGTCGATGACCAGCAGCGCTGCGATATCGCGGATGCGGGTCTTGACGGGTGCCAGGCCTACCAGATCGCGGTCCAGCTCGTCCATAACCGCCTCGACCTGGCTTTGCGCCAGTACGTCGGCTACTGAACGAGGCTGCGACGCAAGTACCGATGATGCAGCAGTGCTTGCGTATCCAGCCCGTGCGGCTTGCTGGGATGCGCTCGCATCCACCGCCGAACTCGCCACCTCAGCAGCGCCCACCATCGGTGAGGCCTGGTCCGTCGTGCCGGGAATGCGGTAGAGCGAGTTCATGGCCATCACTCCTGATAGCGCTCGGCTTCAGGGCGCTCTGCCGCGTACGAACGCGTGCTGTAGCGCATGTTGCGGCCATCCATCTCGATGCGTTCGAGGTGGAAGCCGGGCTCCTTGGTTGGGCGGTTCACGATGAAGCTCATCGCCACCGACTCCACGCCACGGGTGGAGTCAAAAGCCAGCATGCGGATGTAGTGCTGAGGGAAGGCCTGGCGGCAGCCCTTCAACTCCATCATCATCGCGGCCGCATCTTCCAGATCGAAGTTGGGGTGGCCGTACATGTCCCAGTAGGTGTTGCGGGGATGTGGGTCATCGGTGTATTCGATGCTCCAGGCATAGCCCTTCTTGAGGCCATACTCGATCTGCATCTT
>NZ_SCTN01000423.1 GCF_004297345.1 Aquabacterium sp.
CATCAGCCGCGCCCAGGATGCCGGACTCGGTGACAAGCAGGCGATCAGCCGGCACGCGGTCGAGCAGGCCCAGCGTGGTATCGAGCGTGACCTCGAACGTGCGCAGATTGCGGTTGTTGATGCCGACCATCGGCGTCTTGAGCTTGAGCGCACGATCCAGCTCGATGCCGTCGTGCACCTCAACCAACACCGCCATCCCCAACTCGAAGGCGCAGGCTTCCAGATCGGCCATCTGCGCATCGTCCAGGCAAGCGGCGATCAGCAAGATGCAGTCGGCACCCATGGCCCGGGCCTCGTACACCTGGTAGGCGTCCACCATGAAGTCCTTGCGTAGCACGGGCAAGGCACAGGCCGCACGCGCCTCCTGCAGGTACTGCTCGCGGCCCTGGAAGAACTGGGCATCCGTCAGCACGCTCAAGCAAGCGGCGCCGTGGCTGGCATAGCTGGCCGCGATCTCAGCGGGCACGAAATGCTCGCGCAGCACGCCCTTGCTGGGGCTGGCCTTTTTCACTTCGGCAATCACACCCGCCTGGCCTGCGGCGATCTTGCTACGCAAAGCGCCAACAAAGTCACGCACGTCGGCCAGATCGCGGTTGCGTGCTTCGGCTTCGGCCCTCACGGCACCCAAGGACTTGCGCTGAAGCGCGGCGGCGATTTCTTCGTGCTTGACGGCAACGATCTTGTTGAGGATGTCGGACATGGGCGGATGTTGGTTCGGTCAGGCCTGAATTATCCGCGTTTGGCGCCCACGCGTGGTGGCGGGCGTGAAAGGCGACCGGTCATAGCGATTTATGGCTTCGTCTTCACAACTTTCTGCCGATAAGGACGGATCCCCCCGTTCGGAAGTTTGTGCATTGGCGTGGGCATTTTTTCACCGTTGCTGGATTCGCTGCCTGGCCCTCACGCTGATGAGCTTGCTGGCGGCGGGCGCCTGGGCCGATGCCGTCAAGCTGGACGATCAGTTCACCAGCCTGGCCATCGGTCGGCATTTGCGGGTACTGGACGACGCTACAGGGCGCATGAGCCTGGCCGATGTCGAAGCGCACCGCCAGGACAGCCGCTGGGAAGACCGCCACAGCGACAACCTGAACTTCGGCTACAGCCGCTCGGCCTTGTGGCTGCACGGTGAGCTGATCAACCAGGCAAGCCAGCAACAAGACTGGCTGCTGGGCATGCGCTATCCCCTGCTGGACTATCTGGACATCTACGTGGTGTGGCCAGATGGCCGGGTGCAGCACCATGCCAGCGGCGACCGCCGTCCCTTCAACACCCGCTCGCTGGAAAACCGCAACTTCTACTTCAAGCTCAAGCTCCAGCAGGGCGACCACGTGCAGCTGTATGTGCGTGTACAAGGCCAAGGCTCGCTGCAGGCCCCGCTCGAAGTGAGCACCCCGTCCCACTACGAGCACCACGCACGTGTCGAGCAGTTACTGCTGGGCATCTACAGCGGAGCGCTGCTGGCCATGCTGGCCTACAACCTGCTACTGAGCCTTTCCCTGCGTGACAAGGCCTATGTGTACTACGTGGTCTACATCAGCATGTTCGGCCTGGCGCAGTACACGCTCAGCGGCCTGGCTTTCGAGACGCTCTGGCCCGACCATCCGAACTGGGGCAACCACGCCGCGCCCATCTTCATGGGGCTGGCGGGCTGGTCTCTGGTGCTGTTCAGCCGGCAGTTTCTCAATTTGCAAGCGTACCGGCCCCGGGCAGACCTGGCCATGCGTGGCCTTCAATGGCTGTATCTGATCGTGGCACCGGGAAGCCTGGTCCTGCCCTACGCCATCCCGATCAAGATCGTGACCCTGGCGACCATCGTCACGCCAGTCTTGCTGCTGATCATCTCGGTCGGCCTGCTGCGGCAAGGCGTACAACAGGCGCGCTACTTCCTGGCCGCGTTCACCGTGCTCTTGCTCGGCGTGTTGCTGACGGCTGTGCACATGTTTGGCATCGTGCAGCGCAACTTCCTGACCGAGTACAGCATGCAGATCGGCTCGATGCTGGAGTTCACGCTGCTGTCATTTGCACTGGCACACCGGGTCAAACTCGCACGCGAAGAAAACGAAAGACTGCAAATGGCGCATGCCACGGAGCTGGAACACCGTGTGCAAGAACGCACACGGGATCTGGACAAGGCCATGGACGAGTTAACCAAGGCCAACGAGCGGCTGCAGGAGTTGACCGAACAAGATGCGCTGACCGGCTTGAAGAACCGCATGTTCCTGTCTGAACGCATGCCCGAGGTCTGGCGTCTGGCTCAACGCTGGCACACGCCCGTATCGGTGCTGATGATCGATGTGGACCACTTCAAGCGCGTCAACGACGACTACGGCCACCTTGCGGGCGACGAAGCCATCCGGCTGGTGGCCGAGGTGATCGCCCACACGGTGCAACGCCCCGGCGACCATGCCGTGCGCTATGGCGGGGAAGAGTTCCTGGTGCTGCTACCGCAGACCCATACCGTGGGCGCTGCACACATTGCGGAAACCATAAGGCTGGGCGTACAGGCGCTGGACTTCCAGCACAACGGCCAACGCATCCCGCTGACCGTGAGCATTGGCCTGGCCAGCGTGGTGCCGACCATCGATCTGCCGCCCCAAGCCCTATTGAACGCGGCAGACAAATTGCTCTACCAGGCCAAGCAGGCCGGACGCAACCGCTGCGCCCTCAACCCGCAAGCGCTGGCCACGCAGCCACGCAAGTCGGGTGCGGCGCTCAAACCTGCTGCTGGGCAGCCAGACCCTGCGTCGTCTGCACAAAGTTGAACAAGGCCTCGCCGGCGCGGCCGCTGGCAATGGCTTCGCGGGCACGCTCGATGCCATCGCCCAATGAATCAGCCACATTGGCCACATAAAGCGCCGCCCCCGCGTTGAGCAAGACGATGTCGCGCGCAGGGCCGGGTTCGTTGTCCAGCACACGCCGCACGATGCCGACCGACATCTCACGGTTTTGCGCCTTGAGCATCGAGCCATCATGCTCGGCCAGGCCGAACTGGCCCGGGTTGATACGGTATTCGCGCACCTCGCCGTCCTTGAGTTCAGCCACCAAGGTGTCGCCAGCCAGCGTGATCTCGTCGAGGCCATCGCAGCCATGCACCACCATCACGTGGTCAGAGCCCAGGCGCTGCAACACACGGGCCATGATGCCAACCAGATCAGGATGGAACACGCCCATCAATTGATTGGGCGCACCAGCCGGGTTGGTCAAAGGGCCCAGGATGTTGAACAAGGTGCGAATGCCCAGTTCCTTGCGCACCGGCGCCGCGTGCTTCATGGCGCCATGGTGATTGGGCGCAAACATGAAGCCAATGCTGGATGCCGCCAGCGCCTGCGCCACTTGCTCGGGCGACAGGTTGATGCGCGCGCCCAAGGCCTCCAGCACATCGGCACTGCCGGTGCTGGACGACACGCTGCGCCCGCCATGCTTGGCCACGCGTGCACCCGCTGCTGCGGCCACGAACATCGCCGTGGTCGAGATATTGAAAGTGTGCTGGCCGTCGCCACCTGTGCCGCACAGGTCCACCAGATGCAGCTTGTTGGACACGTGCACCGGCGTGGCCAGCTCGCGCATGACCTGCGCCGCCGCGGTGATCTCGCCCACCGTTTCCTTCTTGACGCGCAAGCCGGTGATGAAGGCCGCCATGATCACGGGCGACATCTCGCCACTCATGATGCGGCGCATCAGGCCCAGCATCTCATCGTGGAAGATCTCGCGGTGCTCGATGACGCGCTGCAAGGCCTGTTGATCGCTCAGCTGGGACATGTCGACAACCTTGATTACATCTTCAGGAAGTTGGCCAGCATGGCGTGACCATGCTCGGTCAGGATGGATTCAGGGTGGAACTGCACGCCTTCGAGCGGTGCGAAGTTCTTGTCCGTCTGCGGGCCCTTGTGGCGCACGCCCATGATCTCGCCGTCGTCCGTCCAGGAGGTGACCTCCAGGCAGTCGGGCAAAGTCTCGCGCTCGATAGCCAGCGAGTGGTAGCGAATCACGGTGAACTGCCGCGGCAGGCCGGCATACACACCCTGTTCATCGGTCGTGATGATGCTGGTCTTGCCGTGCATCTGCTCATGCGCGCGAATCACCTTGCCACCCAGGGCCGCACCAATGCTCTGATGGCCCAGGCACACGCCCAGGATGGGCAACTGACCGGTGAAGCGTTGCAGGGCAGAAACGCAGATGCCGGCTTCGGCAGGCGAACAGGGGCCGGGCGAGAGCACGAGGCGATCGGGCTTGAGCGCGGCGATCTCGTCGAGCGTGATCTCGTCGTTGCGGAACACCTTGACCTCTTCACCCAGTTCGCAGAAGTACTGCACGAGGTTGAAGGTGAAGCTGTCGTAGTTATCGATCATGAGCAGCATGGGCACTATCCTGAATCGGGATGTGAGTCATGGGAGGTCTTGCACCATCCCTCGGAATTCCCCCTCGGAGACCGCTTTTTTCTGTCGACGCGCACCGGGGAGAGGTGCGCACACGGTCATGCAGTGTCGGATTGGCGTCACCGCCACCAACGTGCGTCCAGGCGAGAAAAGTCCGAGGGTTGCTGCATGCGGATGATTCTACATGGCGCAGCCCGCCCTGATTGAGGGGGCTCGCCATGGCCGGGGGCTCGCAGGCTCATGCCAAGATGCGCGCCATGAAACGACCCGCCACACACGCAGACCACCCTGCACACGCTTTGCTGGGTCTGGAGCTGATGCGCTTTGCCTGCGCGGTGTCGGTGCTGCTGTGGCATTACCAGCACTTCTTTTATCAAGGCAATGCACCGGTGGGCTTTGAGACCACCGCGCAGCCGCTGTACGCGTGGCTCAAGCCATTTTACGAAGCGGGCTGGCTAGGTGTGCAGGCTTTCTGGGCCCTGTCGGGCTTCATCTTCTTCTGGAAATACGCCCAGCCCGTGGCCCAGGGTCGGGTCAGCACACGGCGCTTTGCCGTGCTGCGTTTTTCACGCCTGTATCCCCTGCATCTGCTGACCTTGCTGATCGCGGCTGCGCTGGGGCTGTGGTACCGGCATCTGCACGGCAGCGACTATGTCTACCAGTACAACGACTGGGGCCACTTCGCCTTGCAACTGTTCATGGCCAGCGATTGGCCAGGGCGCAGCGAGTGGTCCTTCAACGGCCCGATCTGGAGCATCTCGATCGAAGTACTGGTCTATGCGCTGTTCTTTGCCTTGTGCAAACTGGGGCTGACGCGCTGGTGGCAGGTGCTGGGCCTGATCGGAGCCGCAGCGGTGGCCTATGCGCTCAAGCTCACGGCGCACCCGATCGTGCTGTGCGTGTTCTTCTTCTACCTTGGTGCCTTGACGCATCTGGCGCACGAGGCCTTGATCAAACGGCCCCCGTTGCAGCAATACGCAGCCCAAGCGGCAGGTCTGTTGGCTGTGGCTGCAGGCACCATGCTGCTGATGAGCGGCAAGCTGCGCGCCATGTTCTACGTGGCCGTGCTGACCCCCGTGGCGCTGATCGTGCTGCTGGACTGGGTGCAGCCCCGCTCAGCCGCTGCCATCCGCTGGATCAACCGGCTGGGCAACACCACCTACGCCAGCTACCTGCTGCACTTCCCGCTGCAGTTGCTGCTGGCCTGCCTGACGACCAGCCTGGGCTTTACCCTGCCACTGCACGAACCCGCCTGGGTGCTTGCTTACCTCGTCTGCGTGTTCGGCCTGGCCAGCCTTGTCTACCGCATCATCGAGATGCCAGCGCAAGCCTGGTTGCGGCAGCGCCTGAGAACCCACTAAGGCATCACGCAACTGGCCACATCCTTCGCCGAGGTTGTCGCGCGCCAACGTTTCATTACAGAGCCGCTCAAACCGAGGGAGGGCACAGGCGCGGCCTCATGCAAAGATAGGCGCCATGAAACGTTCTGCCGCCCACACCCCCGCCAATCCCCATGCCTTGTTAGGCCCAGAACTGCTGCGGTTTGCTTGCGCGATATCGGTTCTGCTGTGGCACTACCAGCATTTCTTTTTCCAGGGCAACGTCCCGGTCGGTTTCGAAACGAGCCACCAACCCCTGTACGGACTCTTCAAGCCTTTCTATGAAGTAGGGCGCCTGGGAGTACAGGCATTCTGGGCTCTGTCCGGATTCATCTTTTTCTGGAAGTACGCCCAGCCCGTGGCCGACGGCAAGGTCAATGCACGTCGCTTCACCGTGTTGCGTTTTTCCCGCCTGTACCCCTTGCACTTCCTGACCCTGATGGCCGTGGTTGGCCTGGGCTTCTGGTACCGACAAATGCACGGCGTCGACTTTGTGTACAAGCACAACGACTGGCCACATTTCATCATGCAGCTGTTCATGGCCAGTGACTGGCTGGGCGTAGACCAAAGTTCCTTCAATGGCCCCATCTGGAGCATCTCGATCGAGGTACTGGTTTATGCGCTGTTTTTCGTGTTGTGCAAACTGGGCCTGACCCGTTGGTGGCAAGCAATGGGCATCATGGGCGCAGCGGCCGTCGTCTATGCACTCAAAGTCACGGACCATCCGCTCGTGCAGTGCGTATTCTTCTTCTATCTGGGCGGCTTGACGCACATGGCACACACTGCGCTGCTGGCACGCCCACGCTGGCAGCAACAGGCCGTGCACATGCTGGGCCTGCTGGCCGTGGCCATCGCTACGGTGATCGTGTCCAGCGGCAAACTCAAGCCCGTCTTCTACGTGGCGCTGCTCACACCTGTCACCCTGCTGTTGCTGCTGGACTGGGTGAAGCCGCAATCGCCCTGGGCCACGAAATGGATCAGCCGTCTGGGCAACACGACCTACGCCAGCTACTTGCTGCACTACCCCATTCAGCTCTTGCTGGTCTGCCTGTCATCCAGCCTGGGATTCGCGCTGCCGCTGCAAGAGCCTGCATGGCTGCTTGCCTACATCGCCGGCGTTTTCGGCCTGTCCATCCTGGTGTATCAGGCCATCGAAATGCCGGCCCAGACCTGGTTGCGTGAGCGCCTGGGTACGCGCTGAAACAGCCCTGCCAGGCGTCGCTGGCAATCGATCAACCAGCACGCCGTCAGCACTTAGGTGAGGATCACAACCCCTGCTCGACCATCTCGGCCGCCCGCACCACGGCGCGGGCTTTGGCCTCGGTCTCTTTCCATTCGAGCTCGGGCACGGAATCGGCCACCACGCCAGCGCCCGCTTGCACATACAAGGTCTGATCCTTGATGACGCCGGTGCGGATGGCAATGGCCACGTCCATGTCACCCGCAAAGCTCAGGTAGCCCACGGCACCGCCGTAAACGCCGCGCTGTACGGGCTCCAGCTCGTCGATGATCTCCATCGCGCGGATCTTGGGCGCGCCACTCAAGGTGCCGGCCGGGAAGCTGGCACGCAGCACGTCCAGGCCTGTCATGCCGTCTTTCAGCGTGCCTTCCACATTGCTGACGATGTGCATGACATGCGAGTAGCGCTCGATGCCAAAAGCCTCGGTCACCTTGACAGAGCCGGTCTTGGCAATGCGGCCAATGTCGTTGCGGGCCAGGTCGATCAGCATGACGTGCTCGGCACGCTCCTTCGGATCGGCCAGCAGTTCCTGCTCGTTGACCGCGTCCAGCTCGGGCGTAGCGCCACGCGGGCGTGTGCCGGCGATCGGGCGGATCGTGACCGTCTCGCCGCCATCCTTGTTCTTCTCCTGGCGCACCAGGATCTCAGGCGAAGAGCCCACGACATGGTGATCGCCCATGTCGTAGTAATACATATAGGGGCTCGGATTGAGCGAACGCAGCGCACGGTACAGACTCAAAGGCGATGCGGTAAAGCGCTTTTGCAGGCGCTGGCCAATCACGACCTGCATGCAATCGCCCGCAGCGATGTATTCCTTGCACTTGAGCACGGCCGACTCGAAATCGGCCTTGGCAAAGTGGCGCTCAACGGGATAAGACTCGCCTGCCGTGATGGGCGGCACCGGCACAACCTCGTTGAGTTGCGCCTGCAGTTGCGCCATGCGGGAAACAGCCCGCGCATAAGCCCCAGGCTGCGTTGGGTCCGCATAGACGATCAGAAAGAGGCGGTCGGCCAGGTTGTCGATGACAGCCAGTTCTTCGCACTGCAGCAGCAGGATGTCAGGCGTGCCGATGCCACCGGGCTTGTGCGTTTTCGCCAGACGCTGCTCGATGTGGCGCACGGTGTCGTAGCCAAAGTAGCCAGCCAGACCACCGCAGAAACGCGGCAGCCCCTGCGGCACGGCCACCTTGAAGCGTTGCTGGTAGGTCGCGATGAAATCCAGCGGGTTGCCGTCGAAGGTTTCAACCACCGCACCATCCCGCACCACCTCTACGTGGCGGCCTGTTGCGCGCACCAGCGTGTGCGCCGGCAAGCCCACAAAGGAATAGCGGCCAAAGCGCTCGCCCCCCACCACGGACTCCAGCAGGAAGCTCAGCGGCTGCCCCTTGGTGAGCTTGAGGTAGAGCGACAGCGGCGTGTCGAGATCGGCCAGCGCCTGCGCGACCAGAGGAATGCGGTTGTGGCCTTGTGCGGCCAGGGCATTGAATTCTTGTTCAGTGATCATGGTTTGGGGACTCCGAGCCCGGCAGCGCCAGCATCAGTCGGCTTTGCGCCACATATGTCATCTAGTGAAACACCCCCTTAGGGGCGGATCCACCCGTTCTGTTTACGCCCTCTTACGGTTGTGACGTGGAGGGATCCTTGTCGAGAAGGCACGCCGCTATGATCGCGACGCACTGAGCGACAAGAAAAGGGAGTCAGCGTCGCCAGGGCCATGCCCCCCGGTCGTGCGAACCTTTGGTCTGTTTGCGCGAGATGAACATCAATCCAGTGTAGCAGGGCGCCATTGGCGCCAAATGATCAAAACGTACCCCCCTTGAGTGAGCCATGGCTTCAAGGGCAAACCCAGATTGTGATTCGCGTTGAACGAGTAACAATCTCTTACCAGTACAGTTCCTGTCGCAAGCGAATCTGGCCCTGTGGTCATACAAGCTTCACATAACAGGACGCCTTATAAGTATTCGTATGTCGTTGACTCTCGCTGCCATGACCCGTTTCGGGCGACAAGCCCTGGCCACCACCGGCCTGGCCATCGCGTTGGGGCTCCCCCATGCGGCCCAGGCTCAGAGTGCCGACGTGGTCGGGGTGCACTACCCGCCCACGATCAAGGTCGAAGGCACCAGCCTGACCATCAACGGCAGTGGCATCAGCTACCGCGCCGTGGCCAAGCTGTACACGGTGGGCCTGTATGTCCCCCAGAAGGCCAGCAAGGCCGAGGCGGTGTTCGCCACGGGTGGTCCCAAGCAACTGCGCTTTGTGATGCTGCAAGGCATGCGCGTGGATGAACTGGGCAAGGTCATCACCAAGGGCATCGAGAACAACAGCAGCCGTGAAGAGTTCTTCAAGCTGATCCCCTCGATCCGCACCATGGGCGAGCAGTTCTCGCGCATCAAGCGCCTCAATGCGGGCGACGTATTCGCCATCGAGTTCGTGCCCAAGCGCGGCACCATGTTCTTCGTCAACGGCCAGCCTGCAGGCCTGCCGCTGGAAGATGCGGGCTTCTTCCCTGCCGTGCTGCGCACCTGGCTGGGCAACCGCCCAGTCACGCAAGATTTGAAGGACGCCTTGCTCGATTACAAGGCGCCGCCCGTGCTGGACGCCTTGCAATAAGGCATCCCCTCAGCGCACTGAATCAGCCATTGGCCCGCCCTAATACGGCGGGCCAATTGACTTGGTCCAGACGCGGCACATGAGCCACGGCCGGCACCTCCTGAATAGGGTGCCCGTGGTTGTAGCCGTAGGTCACCAGCAGGATGTCGCAGCCGGCCGCGCGCGCAGCCTGCGCGTCGTTACTGGAGTCGCCCACCATGAGGGTGGCAGCCGGCGCAGTGCCCAAGGCCTCACAGGTCTTGAGCAGTGGCAGCGGGTCGGGCTTCTTGCGCTCGAAGGCATCGCCACCAAACACCTGATCGAAGTAGCCCAGCAGGCCTTTGCGCTCGAGCAGTTGTTTGGCGAAGGCCGTGGGCTTGTTGGTCAGGCAGGCGAGCGGCACACCCAGATCGCGCAACTGGCGCAGGCCTTCAGGCACCCCCTGGAACACCTCCGAGTGCTGGCCATTGAGGCGCGGATAGTGCTCGTGATAGTGATGCAAGGCTTGCGGCAGCGCCCCCGTCACATCCGCATCATCAGGCAACAAACCCCAGGCATGTGCCAGGCTGCGCCGCACCAGATCTTCGGTGCCCTTGCCCACGGTCAACTCGATGAAGGCACGGTCAACACGCGCGACCTCAACAGGGTGACACCCGACGTCGGTCAGGGTGTGCTGCAGCACGACGACAAAATCGCCCAGGGTGTCAACCATGGTGCCGTCGAGATCGATGATGGCGGCTTGGAAAGGCATAGGGTGTGTTGAAGTTGAAGGATGGCAGGAAGGTTCGAGCCAGCTTAGCATCCAGCCCGCCACCGCACCGGGCATGACTGGGGCAACCTCTGATTCAATGGGGTTGTCCTCGCGGTCGATTTCACGACGCCCGCAGCCAACTCAACATCTGCGCCATCTCCTGCTGCTGCTCGGCGGCCATCGCCCTGGCAAAGCCTCGCACCAGGTCCAGTTGCGCATGCTCGGATACGAAGCGGGCCATCACCACAGCGCCCTG
The DNA here is from genome assembly GCF_004297345.1 of Aquabacterium sp. Taxonomy (GTDB): domain Bacteria; phylum Pseudomonadota; class Gammaproteobacteria; order Burkholderiales; family Burkholderiaceae_C; genus Aquabacterium. Next base: position 10,592 of record NZ_SCTN01000423.1, read on the forward strand.
ATGATGACGCACCATCAAGGCCAGAAAGGCCGCATCAAAAGCGGCAGGTGATGGGACTGCCGCCAAGGCCTCCAGCTCTTGCGGTGAGGCCATGCCCGGCATGCCATGGCCTTGCGCACAACTGTCGATGAACTGCTCGTACGCCAGATCACGACGGGCCGCGCTGGCATAAGCGTCGCGCATCCAACGCATCTCATCATCGGGTGCCATGCCCGGGGCTTGCCACAACAGCAACCAGCCCTGCATGTAGCCGATCTCTTTGAGCTGCTGCGTGACGATGCCTTGCGCCAGCAAGCGCACGCGTGGCGAGGCTTTGTTCAGCGCGAGATAGGCCATGGTCAAGGCCTGCTCGTGGTGAACGGACATGTCTTGCGCAAAGCCGATGTCCACCGGGCCTTGCTTTGCAAACGCGGCCTCAGTTGTGGTGGATGCGACCGTGATGCGCGAATCGATCGCGTTACCACGCTGCACCGATCGCGCCATCCAGCTCACGCTGCTGATCACCGCCGCGCCCAGCGTGATCATCGTGATCAAGGTCAGCGTTCGGGCTCGTTGGCTTTCAACGGGAAACTGGATAAGCGCCATTGGTGAATCTCAAGATCATGAAGCCGTTGTCATTGCATGTTGCCCAAAGCTGCCCGTTGACAAACTTGGGCGCAGACGAACACCAGTCCGCCGTCAAGTCAGGCTGCTTGCTGTTGCTGGCCTGAAGCTGCAGCAAGGCTGGATCGGTGATCTTGTTGTCGAGGATCGAGCCAAAGGCCGGCGACATGGCATGGTCAGAACCGGGCAATTGCGAGCCCTTGCCCGTTTGAGCCGGCGGATTGAAGTAGGCGATCTCCTTGGGCTTGAGCGGATCGCGGATGTCAAACACGCGGATACCAGACTGGAAGTACCCACATGCCAGCGCCGTCGGGTTCACCTTGCTGTCCACCGAGCAGTAGTGCGCGTCGTACTTGAACAGGCCATTGCCTGCGCTCTCTTGCTTGACGACGTCCGCGTGCTCTTTCAACTGAATCGCCAGGCGGATGTGCGAGACCACGACCGGATTGGTTTCATCCGAGATGTCGATGAAGCGGATGCCGCCACCAAGGCTTTGCGCGCCCACCTCGTCAATCGCGATCAGATAAGGCCGCCCCTGGATGGCGACGGGCACGGCTCTCTGCGTGGTTGAGCCATCCTGCCAGGTGATGCGGGCGATCTGCCTCACACGGCGATTCGATGCCTTGCGATGTTGAATGTCACTGACATCGAGGATCACCATGCCTGCCGGAAAGATGCTGGCCAGGTACATGCGCGTGCCGTCGGCATTGAAAGACATACCGTGGTTGACAAAGATGGACGAGCCCCCGAAGTAGATGTTCCTGGGCTTGGCGGGATCGCTGACGTCAATGGCACTCAAGGTGCCGCCAGCCAGACCGGATGTCCAGTACGTCTGGCCGTCAGGCGACCACTCGCCCTCATGGGCCACATTGGTCACGGGCAAGGAGTCACCGGAGTCGGCACGATTGAGCAAGCGGGGGTTGGCGCAATCGCTGATGTCGTACAGATCCAGCTTGCCCGCACCGAGCAAGGTCCCGACGCCCGCGCCCGCCAGCATGGTGCCGGCCTCATTGACCTTGAGCGACTCCCAGGTGCCCAACTCGAATGCCCGGGTGGCCAGCGCACGCGCCAGCACAGGCTTGGCAGGGTTGGCGGCATCGACCACCTGCACGCCGGGCGATGTCTTCTTGCCGCGCCCAGCCGAGGATGTCGACAGGTAAGCGCAGCGGCCACCCACATCGCTGATCGTGCCCGTACCCTCGCCCTGATATTGCCCGACCAACTCCAGGTTACAGCTGTAGCCTTGCCGGCTGCGGCCATTGAGCCGATCCTGCAACGGCACCTGGCCTTGCAAGCCCGTTTCCGGCGATGAACCCGGCCCGCAACGGGCGGGCGCGACGGCCACGTTCACGTCAACAGAGACATCCTGAGCCGCATGGACCCACGGCGTTGCTGCTGCAAGCAGCGCGCAAATGGCAAGAACCCGGTGAACTTGATGTGCAGTCATGACGGCCCCGTTCATGGATAGCGCCGGCAGGACCTCCCCATCGGCTTGGCTTGATTGGCGGCAAATCGTAGGAGGCCGATCCACCCAAGTCACTCACCATCGAGGCCATTCATTTGCCGCAATGTGCAATGCTTTCCCTGATGCGCAAACGCCCCGGACCTGTCAGGGCCTTGTTCTCGCGCCATCGCGTTCTGCAGCTCGTCAAAATCAGTAAATCTGCAAAATTTGAGCGATTCCGGCCGCGCATTGCCAGGCACACATTGCATCTCGGCGGCCCCTCTTTCTAAGATCCGACCCAGCGAACGGGCCAGAGGGGTAGAGCATGGATGCAAGTGAGAACGTCGTTGCCAAAGTCCTGATCATTGATGACGGCAACGCCGACACGCTGGAGTTGATCAAGCAGTTCTGCGTCGACAACAACCTCATCGGTTTGAAGACCCACTCGGACAACGTGATGAGCGTGCTCAAGTCCAATGTGGATCTGGGCGGCATCCTGATGTCGGAGAGCTATCACGACTCGCCGCAAGGCGGCGTCGACCTGGCACTGAAGCTGCACAAGATCCGCCCCGAGTTGCCCATCTTCCTGCGACGCAGGCAAACCGCATCGCTTGACGGCCTGCCAGAACGCGCCCAAGGCTGCTTCTGCGCGGCGTATCACATCGATGACATGGAGGCGCTCAAGCACAGCCTGCGGGATTTCATCTTCAGCTACTACTTCCCCAACACCATGGTCAGAGGCATTCAGCGCATCACGGAAGATGCGATGCTGACCTACTTCCGGCGCTTCAGCCTGACCTGCGAAACGCCTTACATCGTCAAGGACTCCATCGTGTGCGGCGAGGTGTTCACGCTGGTACCGCTGGAGAGCAAATGGTGTCGCGGCTACATGATGCTGCAATGCGAGAACCGCACGCTCAAGCTGGACACGGCTTCGCGTGATCCCTATGTGAAACCCAAGATTCAGCGCATCTCGGATGTGCTGGGCGAGATCACCAACATGGTGTGGGGCTCGTTCAAATCACACTACGTGGGTGACGAGTACCGGACCTTGATGTCGCAGATTCAGGTGCCCATGCTGGTGATGCTGGAAGAAAAGAACATCTCGTTTGGCTCCAGCACGCCGCAGTTGTGCTTCAAGTACACCCTGACGGATCTGGATGATCAGAGCTCACCACCTGTGCGCATCTACCAGCGCCTGGTGTTCAACCTGAGTTGGTCCCCCGAAGAGTTCAAGGAGGTACAGGTGTCTGCGCAAGAGCTGGTCGATGCAGGGGAGCTGGAGTTGTTCTGAAACATCGTCAATTGACGATGGCCTGCCCTGTGAACCAGGCCTTGCGAATCAATCGACCACATTCGACCGACACCATGTATGGCTTTTGCGCCGGATCGCTGATCGTGCTGCCCGACATGTCCTGGCGGGCCACGATCCCGTAGGTACTGAGGTCGTGGCTGATCCAGGGATAGAAGCCGAATGCCCCGGGACTGCTGTAGCTGCCGTCACCCACAACAGGGTCATCCTCGATCCAATGCCCGATCGAGTAATGCCATGTCTCACTGCTGGGGATGGGCGAGTAAGTGGCGAGGTTGTCCGGTACCTTGCAAGTAAATGGATTCGCGCAGGCAGGGCTGCTACCCAAGGCATCGTGCATGGCCAGTTGCCCGGACATGATCTTGCGCAGCAAGCTGGCGTAGTCTGCCGCGCTGGTGAAGCCGCCTCCAGCCGGCTGCGGCGAAGTGAACGTGAAGCTCAGATCGCTGCCCAGTTGCGTGCGCATCTCGCTGGCCAGCCCCGGCCCATCCAGCGCGCCCAGGCCCATCTCCAGATCCGCGTGCCGTTGCATGTGCCCGCCGCTGTAATCAAACCGATCAAGCGTAGCCGCCGCGTACTGGACCTGCGCATCACAGCTCCCTACGGTATCGTTGGGGTTGCACCCGCCCGATGGAAAGACGCTGTAGCCGCTGGTGAAATGCAAGGCACTGATGTCCGCATTGTTCAAGCCATGGACGCCGCCACGCTTCTGGACAACGTAGCTGCCATAAATCCATTTGGATGCCGACGCGATGGACAAGCGCGTGGTCGCAGTGTAGATGCCGCTACCCGTGGAGCCGGAAGCCCTGGTGCCGTTGGCATCACCCACCTCCCAGTAGAAAGGCTGTGCACTGACGCAGTAAGGCTGACTGTTGGCTGTCGTTTGGGCAGCCAGGGTGCGCGCCGCCTGCGAAATCTGCGAAGAAGAGGCCGCGGATGTACTGCCATCCGAACCTGAGCCCGAAGTATCGCCGCCGCCGCCGCAAGCGGACAGCAGCACAACAGGCATCAGGATACAGATGGCGAGTGTGGACGAGTTGCGCATATAACAAGGTTCCTGTTGGTATGGCAAGCATTGAAGCGCACGCTGCACCGTCTTGGCCTATCCCGCCCCAAGCGCTTCATGTCGAACCATGACACATCGCCCCCAGTTGTCATGGCTTGTCATGCTTTGGGTAACTCATCCACACGCACATGCAAACATCGCGGCCCTGGTGGGCCGGTACGCTACCGTACACTGCCGCTCAAATTGCACCACACCCTATGAGCGCAGACACCCATCTCCACTGGACCCAGCAAGACGGCAGTCCGGCCAGCGCCATATGGCGTTCAGAAGCCGCCGCGCCTGCGCCCAAGCGCGTGCAACTGGTGGATGACACCACACCAGCCGACAAAGCCTACAAGCTCGCCTGCGAAGGCACCGGCCTGCTGTGGACAGGCGACTTCCAGAACGCCCGCCACCTGCTGCAGGCAATGACGCGGCGGCTTGAAAAGGGCGCAACCCCCAAACGCGGATCACCCGCACCCGACGGCGATGCACCCAAGCCAGGGCATGCATTTCACAAGCACCGCCAGGCGCTCGCGCACCGGGCTCGCATCCTGGGCATGTTGCTGATCCCCTTCAACGCCGATCACACGATCCCGCTACGCCGTGCACCCGATGTGCAACAAGCCTGCATGGAAGGCTACGGTCCAGGCACCCAAGCCTATGTCGCATCCTTGCGCGAACTCCTGGGCCTGATCGGCGCACATGAATGGCGCAAGAAGGGTGTGGCGATCGAGGCATTGAAGGGCCATGGCTCCGCCCGTATCCATGCACATTACGGCGTGTTTTCGCCTGTACGGGGCGAGTACGTGGATCTGGTCAGGCAGGCCCCCTTGCCGGCAGGCATCAAGGAAGCCGTGGACGTTGGCACCGGCTCTGGCGTGCTGGCAGCTGTACTGGCCTCCCGTGGCATCAACCGGATCACCGCCACCGATCAGGACGCCCGAGCCCTGGCCTGCGCCAAGGACAACCTGCACCGACTGCAACTGGACAAGCAGGTGAAGGTGATCGAAGCCGATCTGTTCCCGCCAGGTCTATCGCCCTTGATCGTTTGCAACCCTCCCTGGCTGCCTGCACGCCCCAGCTCGCCCATTGAGTACGCTGTCTACGACCCCGACAGCCGCATGCTGCGCGGCTTCCTGTCTGGCTTGAAAGCGCACCTCGCTCCAGGTGGCGAAGGCTGGCTGATCATGTCCGATCTGGCCGAGCACCTGGGCCTGCGCGCCCCGGACGAACTGCAAGGCTGGATACGTGATGCGGGCCTGCGCGTCATCGGCAAGCTGGATGCCAAGCCTCGCCACCCCAAGGCTCAGGACGCCAGCGATCCCCTGCACCGTGCGCGCGCAGCCGAGATCACCTCGCTGTGGCGGCTCGCTGCGGCCTGACGCATCCACGGCCATGAAGCACAAGCTCGTTCACTGCACGCCCGAGCGCCACGCACAGGCCATCCTTGACATCCTCAACGAGGCCATCGTCCACACGACGGCGCTGTACGACTACCAGCCCCGCACACAGACACAGATACAGCAGTGGTTTGCAAGCAAACAGCAAGGTGGCTACCCCGTCCTGGGGCTGGAGGACGACACCGGCACGCTGATGGGCTTTGCCAGCTCTGGCAGCTTCCGCAACTGGCCGGCCTACAAGTACACCGTTGAACACTCGGTCTACGTGCACAAGGCCCGTCGCGGCCACAAGCTGGGCCACGCATTGATGGCGGCCCTGATTGAACAAGCCAGGCAGCAAGGTCTGCACATGCTGGTTGGTGTGATCGACAGCGCCAACGAAGGCAGCAAGCGCTTTCATACCGAACTGGGCTTTGCACACAGCGGCACGCTCAGGCAAGCCGGCTTCAAATTCGGCCGCTGGCTGGACATCGACTTCTATCAGTTGATGCTCGATACGCCCGATCACCCGGTTGATGGCTGAAACGCCGACCTGGCGTGCACATCATCGACCCGTGGCAAAAAAAAACCGATCGACACTGGTCGATCGGTTTGTATTCGCTGCGGATACATTGTCCGCCGCTTCTCCTCCCCTGCGATCCCGCGTTGTGCCTCGCGGTGATGACAGCGTTTTTCCCTTTTTTTCTAGTTCTCCACCCTCGGTATGCCTTACAGGCATCGGCGTGTCGTTTGGTGCCCGCCGTTGATAAGGAAGAACTATACGGAGTTCGCTGACAAAGGCCGCCCCCCCTTAGGAGGGCTCTATGTAAGCAAACGCAATCCATGGTCGCGTCCATGGGCTAGCATGGCTGCCTGAATCAACAAGGCATGACATGACCATCACACAGGGCGAGCTTCGCCGCGTGCACCTTTGAAGACCCCACCCAGACTGCAGCCCTTGCTGGAAGAGGGCCTGATCGACTCGGTCGTGCGCCAGCTCATGAGCGGCAAGGAGGCCATGGTGTTCGTGGTGCGCGTTGGGGATGAAACCCGCTGCGCCAAGATCTACAAGGAAGCCACCCAACGCAGCTTCCGGCAGGCGGTGGACTACACCGAGAACCGCAAGACCAAGAACTCGCGTGAAGCCCGTGCCATGGCCAAGGGCACGAAGTTCGGCCGCCAAGCCCAGGAAGCGGCCTGGCAAAGCGCCGAGGTCGATGCCTTGTACCGGCTGGCCGCAGCCGGTGTGCGTGTACCCAGGCCCTACAACTTCCTCGATGGTGTGTTGCTGATGGAGCTGGTGGCCGATGAGCACGGTGATGCGGCCCCGCGCCTCAACGATGTGCTCTTCACGGCCGAAGAAGCCCGCACCCACCACCAGACACTGCTGATGGAAGTGGTGCGCATGCTGTGCGCAGGCATCGTGCATGGTGACCTGTCGGAGTTCAACATCCTGATGGCGGCCGATGGCCCGGTCATCATCGACCTGCCCCAGGCGGTCGATGCAGCCGGCAACAACCACGCGCAACGCATGCTGCTGCGTGATGTCGAGAACCTGCGCAACTTCTTTGGCGGTTTTGCCCCTGATCTGCTGAACAGCCAATATGGCCCCGAGATCTGGTCGCTGTACGAACAAGGTCTGCTGAGCAATGACACGGTGCTCACAGGCCAGTACAAACGCCAGCACAAGGCCGTTGACCTGGAAGGCGTGATGCGCGAGATCGATGATGCCGTGGACGAAGAACACGCCCGCCGCCTTCGGATGCAGCAGGGCTCATGAATCAGCCGCACTGATCCACCAAAACCAGTTAGGATGGCTGCGGGCCGCACCCCATCGTGCGGTCACGTCGCTCGGACGGTTCCGGGCGCTCACGTGAAAGACTCTCAGCATGTCCTCATCTGCAGGCAAGCGCCGCTTTGCGCGCATCGATCGCCTCCCCCCCTACGTCTTCAACATCACGGCCGAACTCAAGCTGGCCGCCCGCAGGCGTGGGGAAGACATCATCGACATGAGCATGGGCAACCCCGATGGGGCCACGCCACCGCACATCGTCGCCAAGCTCACCGAAGTTGCACAACGGCCTGATACCCACGGCTACTCTGCCTCCAAGGGCATCCCGCGTTTGCGCCGCGCCATCTCGCACTGGTACAAAGACCGCTACCAGGTCGACATCGACCCGGACAAGGAAGCCATCGTCACCATTGGCTCCAAGGAAGGCCTGGCCCACCTGATGCTGGCCACGCTGGACCGCGGCGACACCGTGCTCGTGCCCGATCCTTCGTACCCCATCCACATCTATGGCGCCGTGATCGCGGGCGCAGACATCCGCTCCGTGCCGCTGGTACCCGGCGTGGACTTCTTCGCCGAACTGGAAAAAGCCATTCGCGGCAGCTACCCCAAGCCCAAGATGATGGTGCTGGGCTTCCCCTCCAACCCCACAGCGCAATGTGTGGAGCTGGACTTCTTCGAGCGTGTGGTGGCCCTGGCCAAGAAGCACGACATCTTCGTCGTGCATGACCTGGCCTATGCCGACATCGTGTTCGACGGCTGGAAAGCACCATCGATCATGCAGGTGCCCGGCGCCAAGGACATCGCCGTCGAATTCTTCACGCTCAGCAAGAGCTACAACATGGCCGGCTGGCGCATCGGCTTCATGGTGGGCAACCCAGATCTCGTGGCCGCACTGGCTCGCATCAAGAGTTACCACGACTACGGCACCTTCACGCCCCTGCAGGTGGCCGCCATTGCCGCACTGGAGGGCGATCAGCAATGCGTGCAGGAGATCTGCGCCAAGTACCAGAGCCGCCGCGATGTGCTGGTCAAAGGCTTGCGCGAAGCGGGCTGGGATGTCGAGTGCCCCAAGGCCTCGATGTACATCTGGGCGAAGATCCCCGATCACTACAAGGAACTGGGATCGCTCGAGTTTGCTCGGCAGTTGCTGGAAAAAGCCAAGGTCTGCGTGTCACCCGGCATCGGCTTTGGCGACCATGGCGATGACCATGTGCGCTTTGCCCTGATCGAAAACGAGCCACGCATCCGGCAGGCGGTGCGGGGCATCAAGGCCATGTTCAAGGCGGATGGCGTCGGCGCGGTCTGATCCTGTGCCCGTGGGCTGCCCTGGTGCTGCGCACGTCAAGGCTCGGGCAGCCCCTTGTCATGCCATTGACGTCACTTGCCGTTAAGCTGCGCACCATCACGCAGCAGCCCTACCGCACAGACATGATGGCCACCACGCCTCGTACCGCATCATTGCTCACTCTGGCCTTGTTGGGCGCGTGGGCCTCACAGCCCGCTCGCGCCGACACGCCCCCTGCCAGCGAAGACTGGAACGTCAAGGCGCAGACCACCTATATCTGGCAAAAGAAGCCCGCGTTCAATGCCCGCTACAGCGGTGACAACAGCCTGGTCGCCGAATCAGAAAAGAGCTATTCCTTTTCCGCCACGCTGTTTGCCGGCTTGCGCCTGGGAGAGAACACCGAGGCCTACTACAACCCCGAGCTGGTGCAAGGCCAGCCCATGTCCCACCTCACGGGACTAGGTGGCCTCACCAATGGGGAGCTGCAAAAAACATCAGGCGCACACCCCAAACTGTACCGAGCCCGCCTGTTTCTGCGTCACAACTGGGCCTTAGGCGACGAACGTGAGCAGGTCGAATCCGATGCCAACCAGCTGGGTGGCTCGCGGCCCAAAGATCGCGTGGTGCTCACGGCCGGCAATCTGGCCGTATCCGACATCTTCGATGCCAACAGCTACGCGCACGACGCCCGCAGCCAGTTCATGAACTGGGCGCTGCTCACCCACGGCGCCTATGACTTTGCGGCAGACACCCGGGGCTACTCGATCGGGGCGGCGCTGGAGTACATCCGTGGTGATTGGGCCTTGCGTGCCGGGCGCTTCGAACTGCCCAAGGTGCCCAACGGCCAATCGCTGGACACCCGCCTGTTCTCGCACCACGGCGATCAGATCGAGTTGGAGCGAAGCTATGCACTGGGCGGGCAATCTGGCAAGGTGCGCGCCCTGTGGTTCCGCAACACGGCCGTCATGGGCCGCTTTGACGATGCGCTTGATCAGGCTGGCGCCACACCGGCCATCGCCGACACCGCCCTGGTACG
>NZ_SCTN01000424.1 GCF_004297345.1 Aquabacterium sp.
CACGTATCTGGAAAACAAGCTGCGCGAGCCCAATGCGGTGACGGTCTGCGGCGTACCGCTGGATCTGCGCCGTCTGGACATGCCCACCTTCATCTACGGTTCGCGTGAAGACCATATCGTGCCGTGGGGTGGGGCTTACGAGTCCACCCAGATCGTGCAGGGCCCCAAAACTTTCGTGCTGGGCGCCTCCGGCCACATCGCCGGCGTGATCAATCCGCCCGAGAAAAAGAAGCGCAGCCATTGGACTTCCGGCACCCTGGCACGAGGCTTGCCAGCAACGGCCAAGGAATGGATGGCAACGGCGCAGGAGAACCCTGGCAGCTGGTGGCCGGTTTGGGCCGAGTGGCTGGGCAAGCAGGCTGGTGCCAAGGTGCCGGCGCCCAAGCTGCCTGGCAACAAGCGCTACCAGCCCATCGAGGCGGCGCCTGGTCGTTACGTCCTTCGCAAGGCTTGATTGAATATCTGACCCTTTAAGGAGATCACCATGTCTGACATCGTCATCGTTGCAGCAGCCCGAACCGCCGTCGGCAAGTTCGGCGGTACCCTGGCCAAGACGCCTGCGTCCGAACTGGGGGCGACGGTGATCAAGGAGCTGCTCAAGCGCACAGGCCTGAGCGGTGACCAGATCAGCGAGGTGATCCTGGGTCAGGTGCTGCAAGCCGGTTGCGGGCAGAACCCGGCACGCCAGGCGGTGATCAAGGCCGGTTTGCCCAATACGGTGCCCGCGATGACCATCAACAAGGTGTGCGGCTCCGGTTTGAAGGCCGTCATGCTGGCGGCGCAAGCGATCCGTGACGGTGATGCCGAAATCGTGATCGCAGGCGGTCAGGAAAACATGAGCATGTCGCCGCATGTGGTGCCCAACTCGCGCGACGGCATGCGCATGGGCAACTGGCAGATGGTCGATACCATGATCAACGACGGCCTGTGGGACGTCTACAACCAGTACCACATGGGCATCACGGCCGAGAACGTGGCCAAGCAGTACGGCATCACCCGCGAGGCACAAGATGCCTTGGCGCTGGCTTCGCAGCAAAAGGCCGCTGCCGCGCAGGATGCTGGCCGCTTCAAGGATGAGATCGTGCCCGTGGTGATCCCGCAGAAGAAGGGCGATCCGCTGGTGTTCGATGCGGACGAATACCTCAATCGCAAGAGCAACGCCGAAGCCCTGGCTGGCCTGCGCCCTGCGTTTGACAAGGCCGGCAGCGTGACGGCGGGCAATGCCTCCGGCATCAACGATGGCGCAGCCGCCGTCATGGTCATGAGTGCGAAAAAGGCCGAGCAATTGGGCTTGAAGGTGCTGGGCCGCATCGCTTCCTACGCCAGTTCGGGCCTGGATCCGGCCATCATGGGCATGGGCCCGGTGACAGCTTCACGCCGTGCGCTGGAGCGCGCCGGCTGGAAGCCTGCCGAGCTGGATCTGCTCGAAATCAACGAGGCCTTTGCGGCACAGGCGTGCGCTGTTCACAATGAAATGGGCTGGGACACCAGCAAGGTCAACGTGAACGGCGGTGCCATCGCGATTGGCCATCCCATTGGTGCATCGGGTTGCCGCATTCTGGTGAGCCTGTTGCATGAAATGCAGAAGCGCGATGCGCACAAGGGCATCGCATCTCTGTGTATCGGTGGCGGTATGGGCGTGGCCCTGACCATCGAACGCTGACCCCGACTGAAAAGTAGTCTTTCATACATCCCAAAGAGGAGAACTTCATGAGCCAAAAAGTAGCGTACGTGACCGGTGGCATGGGTGGTATCGGTACCTCCATCTGCCAGCGCCTGCACAAGGACGGTTACAAGGTGATCGCCGGTTGCGGCCCCAGCCGTGACCACGTCAAGTGGCTTGATGAGCAAAAGGCGTTGGGCTACACCTTCTACGCCTCTGTCGGTAACGTGGCCGATTGGGATTCGACGGTAGACGCTTTCCGCAAGACCAAGGCCGAGCACGGCCCGATCGACATCCTGGTGAACAACGCCGGTATCACCCGTGATGGCATGTTCCGCAAGATGACCAAGGCCGACTGGGATGCGGTCATGGACACCAACCTCAACAGCCTGTTCAACGTGACCAAGCAGGTCATCGACGATATGGTGGACCGCGGTTGGGGCCGCATTGTCAACATCAGCTCGGTGAACGGTGAAAAGGGCCAGTTTGGTCAGACCAACTACTCGGCTGCCAAGGCCGGCATGCACGGTTTCACCATGGCTCTGGCTCAGGAAGTGGCCAATAAGGGCGTGACTGTGAACACGGTGTCGCCTGGCTATATCGGTACCGACATGGTGCGTTCGATCCGTCAGGATGTGCTGGACAAGATCGTGGCCACCATCCCTGTGAAGCGCCTGGGTACGCCTGAAGAAATCGCGGCGATGGTCTCGTGGGTTGCTGGTGAAGACGCCGGCTTCGCAACGGGCGCTGACTTCTCCGTCAACGGTGGTTTGCACATGGGCTGATGCCTGGCTGACCCTCCAAGGCTGCGTGCGTAAGTAGGCAGTCTTGATGCTTGGGTATTCTGGTACAGCGCGTAACCCCGCCACGCAGCGATGCTGGCGGGGTTTTTCGTTGGTGAATGTGGGGCAGATCAGGCTGCCGCTTCTTGTTCCATCACCAGGCGATCCAGTGCAGCGCAGACTTCGGCAAAGCGGCCGGTTATCACTGTGCGGCGGGCATCACTTGGATCGGTGCTGATGCGGACGTGCTGCGCAACTGCGCTCTGTTGATTAGCCGGGCGCAATGACACGATCGTGGCGCCGTGGCCTTGGTTCTGTTGCCGTGCGGGTGGTGTTCCCCACGGCGTGATGGGGCGGGCCTTGACCGGACGCTGCGCAGGCGCGTTGGCTGGGCGTGAGCCATTGTCAGATGGGGGATCGCCTGCTGCACCTTGGGTAGCAGCGTTGCGGACGAAAAATGCACGGGCCAGGTGATGAATCATGGTGAACTCCGGTTGACAACAGATGAAGTTCGGCAGGATTCAACAGGGACCACCAGACGGGATCGCATCACCGGCCTGGTGACGCAAATGCCCGCCACCCGTCTGGTGGCGCGAGAGTCAGTTCAGCAACTGGTTGCGGATCAGGCCAACGGCCAGCCCTTCCAGTTCGAAGTCGTCCTGATCGGGTGAGACCAGGATGGGCTTGAAGTCCGGGTTTTCCGGCAGCAGCTCGATGCCTTTGGGCGTGCGCTGGAAGCGTTTGACCGTGACCTCATCGCCGATACGTGCCACGACGATCTGGCCGTTGCGGGCATCCCGGGTACGGGCCACAGCGAGCAGATCGCCATCCATGATGCCGATGTCTTTCATGCTCATGCCTTTGACGCGCAACAGGTAATCGGGGCGGCGGGCAAACAAGCCGGGCTCCACCGAGTAAGTTTGTTCGACATGTTCTTGCGCCAGGATCGGACTGCCTGCAGCCACACGGCCGATCAATGGCAAGACCAGTTGTTCCAGGCCAGGCAAGGGCAGGTTGAATGGCAGCACGTTGGACGATGGTGTGTCCGTGCCACGCTTGCGTGTTTCATTGACCGTGCGCAGGGTGCCAGCCTTGAGACGGATGCCGCGCGATGTGCCGCCGACCAGTTCGATCACGCCTTTGCGAGCCAGCGCCTGCAGGTGCTCTTCAGCCGCATTGGCGGACTTGAAGCCTAGTTCGGAGGCGATCTCAGCACGGGTTGGAGGTGCGCCGGTGCGTGCGATGGCACGCTGGATCAACTCGAAGATTTCCTGCTGGCGTGGCGTGAGTTTGGGTTTATCGTTCGACATCGGTCGCTGACGCTGGATGAATCGTTGGCTGTCATTTTATACAGTACTGCTGGTTTGTCCAGTATTTTTGCAAAGGCAGTTGGGTGGTCATGCAAAACGTTGTGATTCTGGGAACCGGGGGCACCATCGCTGGCACGGGTGCCGATCCTGATCGGGTCTGGGACTATCGAGCTGGGCAGTTGTCCATCGCGCAATTGGTCAAGGCCATGCCTGATCTGGCCACCATTCAAACCGAGGTGGTGCAGGTCGCGCAGGTGGACAGCAAGGACATGAGCTGGCAGCTCTGGCAGAACCTGGGGCGCGAGTTGCAGCGGCAGCTTGCCAGGGACGATGTGTCGGCCATCGTGATTGCCCATGGCACCGATACGCTGGAAGAAACGGCCTACTTGTT
>NZ_SCTN01000425.1 GCF_004297345.1 Aquabacterium sp.
ATTGCATTGGCCGTCAGCAGCACCGTTGCCTTTGCCCAAGCTGCAGCCTCTGCACCCGCAGCTGCAGCAAGTGGTGCTTATGTGGCCCCACCCTGGATCTACAAGACCAAGCAGCTCAACCGCAACGATGTGGACAAGCTGCTGGGCAACCCCAAGAAGCTGCTGATCATTGATCTGCGCCGCCCGGACGAGTTGGTCAAGTACGGCAGCTTCCCGGTCTACCTGAACCTGCAAGTCAAGGACCTGCCTGAACTGCTGGAATTCATCCCCAAGGATCGCACGATCCTGACGGTGTCCAACCGCGCACACCGTGCCGGTGCAGCTGGCGACATCCTGACGGCAGCTGGTTACAAGGTGGCAGGCGCCACTGGCTCCGAAGACTATCGCGAAGCTGGTGGCACCATCACCAAGGTTTCGCCACCACCCGCACCTGCTTCGGCCGCTTCAGCAGCATCGAAGTGATCAATTGAAGGCAGGTTGCTCCAGCTGCGGCGCACCTGCCGAACGGAGTACCTGCCATGGCACTGCAAGAAGCCGCTGTCATCGACGTTGCGGGCAATGATGTTCCAGACATTGCACAGCCCGCCTCATCAACGATTCGCGTTCAACTTTGGGATCTTCCACTTCGTCTGTTTCACTGGTCGCTTGTCGCGGCCGTGACGACCGCCATCATCACGGGCAAAGCCGGCGGCACCTGGATTGAGTTGCACGCCAAGGCCGGCATCGCCATCGTGGGCCTGGTGGTATTCAGGCTGGTCTGGGGTCTGATCGGCTCCACATCGGCACGCTTCCATCACTTCGCGCCCACCCCAGGCAAGATCCTGGCGTATCTGCAAGGGCGGTGGCGCGGCATCGGCCACAACCCATTGGGCGCCTTGTCAGTTTTTGCCCTGCTCGGGCTGCTGGGATTTCAAGCTGGCTCCGGCTTGCTCAGCAATGACGACATATCGTTTGCTGGCCCCTTGGCCCAATTGATTGGCGACGACCTGTCTCACACTGTGACCAACTGGCATCACCAGGCTGCCAACCTGCTGTTTGTGCTGCTTGGGTTGCACATCGCAGCGATCGCGTTCTACGCACGCGTCAAGAAAGACAAACTGGTCAAACCCATGGTCACCGGCTGGAAGGACGTGCCGGCTGACGCCCCACAACCAAGACGCGCCCGCCGCATTGCATTGATCGCTGCGCTAGCCCTGGCTCTGGGTGCCATCTACGGTACCAGCGGTGCATGGATCAAGAAGGATGCACCTCCTCCCGCGACATCGCCTGATACCAGCACCAGCGCGTCAACCAAGCCCACTCAGGGCAACGCGCCAGCCTGGTAGCACCGAGCCAGAACATCCGCCGACCAAATAAGCAAGCTCAATTTCATTCGTTCTCGTTTGAGTCGCTCACTTCTAGTATTGACCCATCACTCATTCACATACACGCATCACCATGTCGTTCAAGTTTGCAAACCGCCGCACCTTCAACAGCCTGGCTCTGGCTGCACTCACTGCCGTTGCCGGCGTGGCCTCCCTGGTACCTGCGGTCGCCCAGGCCAAGGAAGTCACGCTGCTCAACGTATCGTATGACCCGACCCGTGAGCTCTATCAGGAATACAACGCGGCATTCGCCAAGTACTGGAAGGCCAAGACGGGTGACGACGTCAGCGTCAAGGCATCGCATGGCGGTTCGGGCAAACAAGCCCGCTCCGTGATCGACGGTCTTGAGGCCGATGTGGTCACCCTGGCTTTGGCCTATGACATTGACGCCATCGCTGACAAGGGCCTGCTGTCTACCGACTGGCAAAAGAAGTTCAAGTTCAACAGCACGCCTTACTCGTCGACCATCGTCTTCCTGGTTCGCAAGGGCAACCCCAAGAACATCAAGACCTGGGATGACGTGGTCAAGCCCGGCAACGCCGTGATCACCGCCAACCCCAAGACCTCTGGTGGTGCCCGCTGGGCCTATCTGGCTGCTTACGGCTACGCACTGAAGAAGAACAACGGTGACGACGCCAAGGCCCGTGACTTCATCAAGAAGCTGTTCGAACACGTGCCCGTTCTGGACTCTGGCGCCCGCGGCGCTACGGTGTCCTTCTCCGAGCGTGGCCTGGGTGACGTGCTGTTGTCCTGGGAAAGCGAAGTGGGTCTGATCAAGAAGGAATTCGGCGACGACAAGTTCGACGTGATTTACCCATCCGTGAGCATCCTGGCTGAGCCCCCTGTGGCAGTCGTCGACAAGGTGGTGGACAAGCGTGGCACACGCGACGTGGCCCAGGCTTACCTGGAATACCTGTACTCGCCAGCTGGCCAGGACCTGATTGGCAAGAACTACTACCGCCCAACCGACCCCAAGGCTGCCGCGAAGTATGCCAAGCAGTTCCCCAAGCTGAACCTGTTCACGGTTGATGACACGTTTGGCGGTTGGACCAAGGCCCAGAAAACACACTTTGCCGATGGCGGTGTCTTCGACCAGATCTATACCAAGAAGTGATTTAACTGATTGGTAGCTAGTACCTAGCAGTGGGGGTGTCTCGGGGGGAGCCTTCAGGTATCCTGGGACACATTTTCAGCGGCTTTGGCCTTGGTGCCAAAGCCGCTTTTTTATGCATCACTTCAAACCAACGTCAAGCAAAATCAAGTCACAAAAAAAAGAGCCGCCCGGCATGTCCCTGGCGGCTCTTGTTGTCAGCAAGAAGTATTCAGGCTGCGGATCGATGCAGTGCGTCATCCGCATCCACGGAAGAGCTCAGCTCAAGCCGCTCTTCCTTTCGAACCAACAAGCCATGACGCTGCAACTGCGTTCTCAGCATGTTGCGCGTGATACCCAATACCTTGGCCGCCTTGACCTGGTTCTGGGTTGCATGCGCGAAAGCAGCATGAACCACGGCAGACTCAACGACATCAAACAAGGCCTCACGGTCTTCACTCAATAGTGTAGACAGTGCCTTGTTCAACAAGACTAGCCCATCCTCGCCCTGCTGCTCAAATTGTGGCAGCGAACTGCCCGCAGGAGCGAACGATTCGTTTGCCGGGACATGAGCCGAGTAATCGGTCTGCCTCTGCGGTTCAAGCGAAGCCCCACTCGCTTCGGCATTAACACCCAGACCACCAGGGATCAAGCCCGCCTGTACGGCAGGGGCCGCACCAGACAATGGCACCAGCTTGATGTCCTGTGCCGTGATGACAGCATCCTTGCAGACGATCAAAGCGAAGTGAATGACATTCTCCAGCTCCCGAATGTTCCCGGGCCAGCTGTAGTTCAACAAGGCGCGCTGCGCATCCTCTGTCAGCATCACCTCCTCAAGATGAAGCCGGCTGCGATAGACCGAGATGAAATGGCGAGCCAAAGGCACGATGTCCGCTGGCCGCTCACGCAATGGCGGCAAACGGACACTGGCGACGCTCAAGCGATAGTAAAGATCAGCCCGGAAGTGCTGCGCCTCAACTGCGCGCCCCAAATCGATGTTGGTGGCCGCAACCAGGCGCACATCCAGCGCGATGGCCTTGCGCGATCCCAGGCGAACCACCTGCCGTTCCTGGAGA
>NZ_SCTN01000055.1 GCF_004297345.1 Aquabacterium sp.
CAGGGCCATGGCCAGCTTGAACATCGGGTCGTTTTGCAGGCCCAGTTCCGTCAGCACTTCGTGGCAGGTTTCACGCATCAGCTTGGCGCGTGGGTCGTAGTTCTTGTACACGCGGTGACCGAAGCCCATCAACTTGACGTTGGAGTTCTTGTCCTTCACCTGCGAGATGAACTCGCCGATCTTCTCGACGCCACCATTGCGCTGGATGTCTTCCAGCATGTTCAGGGCAGCTTCGTTGGCGCCGCCGTGAGCCGGGCCCCACAGGCAGGCCACGCCAGCAGCGATGGCGGCAAACGGGTTGGTGCCGGACGAACCGCACAGACGCACGGTCGAGGTCGAAGCGTTCTGCTCGTGGTCAGCGTGCAGGATGAAGATGCGGTCCATGGCGCGCACCAGCACGTCGTTGACCTTGTACTCTTCGCAAGGCGTCGCGAACATCATGCGCATGAAGTTCTCGGAGTACGACAGGTCGTTCTTCGGATAAACGAAGGGCTGGCCGATCGAGTACTTGTAAGCCATGGCCACGAGCGTAGGCATCTTGGCGATCAGGCGGATGGCCGCGATCTGACGGTGCTCGGGGTTGTTGATGTCGGTGCTGTCGTGATAGAAGGCCGACAGCGCGCCCACCAGACCGGTCATCACAGCCATCGGGTGTGCATCACGACGGAAGCCGCGCAGGAAGAACTGCATCTGCTCGTTGACCATCGTGTGGTTGGACACGCGGGCGACGAAATCCGACTTTTCAGTTGCATTGGGCAGTTCGCCGTTCAGCAGCAGGTAGCAGGTTTCCAGGAAATCGCAGTTGGTGGCCAGCTGCTCGATGGGGTAGCCGCGATACAGCAGTTCGCCCTTGTCGCCATCGATGTAGGTGATGGTCGAGTTACACGAAGCGGTGGACAGGAAGCCGGGGTCATAAGTGAACTTGCCGGTCTGGCCGTACAGCTTGCGGATGTCAATCACATCCGGGCCGACTGAACCCTTGTAAATGGGCAATTCCATGCTGGGGCTGCCGTCTGAAAACGACAGGGTGGCTTTCACGTCGGACGGTGTCATGAGCACTCCTAGGGGTCGGTCTTGTGTGGGAGAAATTATCGGTGACTAGGGAAAAATCCTTAGCCGGCATTATGGGTCTTAGTCCACGCCCTTCAGCCATTTGACTGAGGGGATCAAACCAGACGAAAAAGCCAGACTCAGGCCTTGGCAACCCGCATCATCGACAGCACCTGCGTGACTTCTGAATTCACCAGATCGCCTTCAGGCTCCTTGCGGGCCAAAAGCAGATCCAGCAGATCATTGTCTGACAGGTCCATCAATTGAAGCAAGCCTTGGACCAGGCCTGTGGTCAAACTCTCGCCATGCTTGTCAAAAAACTTGTCGATGAACAAGTCGTTTTCAAGCAAACCCCGACGGCAACGCCAGCGCAGGCGCCTCAGCACATCCGCATCGGGTGTCTGGTCGGCTGCTGGGCTGGTGTCGGTCATCGGGTTGGTTCTTCGAGGTCTAAAACAGTCGGGGGCGCGTGTTGATCGTGTCGAGAAGACGCGATCAGACGGCGCGCTTGACCATCAGTTCCTTGATCTTGCCAATGGCCTTCGTGGGGTTCAGGCCCTTCGGGCAAACATCCACGCAGTTCATGATGGTGTGGCAACGGAACAGACGATAGGGGTCTTCCAGATTGTCCAGGCGCTCTGCCGTGCTTTCATCGCGGCTGTCGGCGATGAAGCGGTAGGCCTGCAGCAAGCCGGCGGGGCCCACGAACTTGTCGGGATTCCACCAGAAGCTGGGGCAGCTGGTCGAGCAGCTGGCGCACAGGATGCACTCGTACAGACCGTCGAGCTCTTCACGCTCTTCAGGCGACTGCAGACGCTCTTTTTCAGGCGGCGGCGTGTCGTTGATGAGGTAAGGCTTGATCGAGTTGTACTGCTTGAAGAACTGGGTCATGTCCACGATCAGGTCGCGGACCACAGGCAGGCCAGGCAGCGGCTTGAGCACGATCGTGCCGGGCAGCGTGCGCATGTTGGTCAGGCAGGCCAGACCGTTCTTGCCGTTGATGTTCATGGCGTCCGAACCGCACACGCCTTCGCGGCAGGAGCGGCGGAACGACAGGGTCGGGTCCACAGCCTTGAGCTTGACCAGGGCGTCCAGCAGCATGCGCTCGTGACCGTCGAGTTCGATCTCGATGGTCTGCATGTA
>NZ_SCTN01000426.1 GCF_004297345.1 Aquabacterium sp.
CTCTGACCAGCGGCACGTGAGACAGCACGACGTGGGCCGGCATCTTTTTGCTCACGGTGTCGTACCAGCCTTGCTCGTGTTCGACGCTGTGTACGGTTTTGACGTGCCTTGCCCACCAAAGTGTGCTGTTGCCCGATCCGAACTCGAAGACCCGCAAGTCTGGCCGGAGCCCGTCTTGCAGCACGTCGATGGCCGGATAGGCAATCCAGGGGATGGGGTGGCCGTCACGGTCCACGCATGCATTGACCTTGGCGCTTTTCTTCCAGCCATAGGCCGTGATGGCATCCTTGTAGAGCGCGTAGAGCTGGTCATAGCCGAAGAGCTTGAGCAGGGATGTCCGTAGATTCATGCTTTGAGTGTTGATGGTGTTGCCGCAGGCGAAATTATTGCCGCAAGATACCCTTGCGTCATTTTGGTGTTCAATTTTTGCTTAATTGAGTTGCCTGAGCGGGGTAGACCGTTGATTGAGATGGAGGACCGTAGCCCCTGACGCCAACTGAGGCAGCCCAGCGCTTTGCAGGGCCTTGTTCGCATGATCCAACACTTGCGGACTCAGTGGGGTTTGATCACGTCGATCGTGTACGACTTGCTTGCTGGTCTGCCAGGCTTGTTTCGCCTCGGAGCTGAAGGAGGACGCCGTGATGACCGAGTTGGAGCCATCTTCCTTGATGTAGTAGTCACCCACCACTTCCGAGATCTGGCTGAAGTCTGATTTGTACTGGCTACAGATCTTTATCAAGAAGTCATAGTCTTCGTATTTGTTCAGGGTTTTGTCGAAGCGCAGCAGCCCTTCAGGGACGCCTTGGCGATCTACGACGTAGCTGTGGATGGGGCAACAGTTGTCGTGCAGCAAGTCGAACAGATTGCGCGTGCCCCAAGCCCGGCTATGGCTTCGCACGATGGTGGTGTCCCCCACGATGGCTGCTCTCTTGATGTAAATGTCACCAAAAGCGATGTGGCTGCCGCTCGATCTGCAAGCCTGGATCAGGTTGTCGTATGCGGTCGGGTAAATGCAGTCGTCGTAGTCCAGGAATGCAAGGTAGCGGCCATTTGCTGCTTCAATCCCAGTGTTGAGTAGCGTGGAGCGGTGGTCGATGCCTTTTGGGAGGTCTGGATTGAGGATCTTGATCCTTAATCCCAGACTGCGATGAAGCAGATCCGCATGTCGCTCAACTTTGGCCAACTCCGATGTTGGGAATGACTGGCATACGACGATGGCTTCGATGTGCGGCCAGGTGCTGCAGGCGATAGAGAACAGGCAGCGCCGCAACTCAGCGAACTTGCCAAAGTCATGGTGGCGGATGATCACTGAAACGGTGTGACCATCATCAGAGTCATGCCTGACGGGTTTTGGCGGCGCACACACGAGTGCTGTAGGGCACGAAATAAGTGCCAGGCCTTCGGCTTGAGCTTTGCGAGATAAAGCCATATCCAAAGCTGCAGGAGACTCCGTGGTCGAACTGGCTTGATCGAGTAGATCAAAACCCGCTGATGGCACTAGCAGGCATTCGGATGAGATCCAGGGGGTTGTCAAGCTGTTCGGATCAAAGGATTTGGCTGCTTCGTGCGGGAAATGCAGTGCGTCAACCAATGCATTGTGTTGGGCTGCCTCCGACACGCGCAGCAAGTGAGCGAATGCGTGGGGCTCAACGATGCAACCGTGATTTACCCACAGCAGGTGCGATGCACCTTGAGCCTTGGCCGCATGCAGTGCGGCGAGTAGAGGGGGCGCGTCTTTTGGTAGGGGCAGCGTTTGGATGATCCGCCCGCATTGGTCGGCCGGCGGCGTTCCCACAACGGCAAGCGTGACCGCGATGCCTGTGGGGAGCTCGTCTATGGCCCCCAGTAGGGCGCGCCACGCGTGGAGGGGCTGTGCACTCGCGCTGTCCGATGTGGTTGGACCAGAACTGGTCGCGATGAGCAAATCGCGCACATTGATATTCTGAACGTGTGCGCCCAAGGCTGTCGATAGCGATGCAGGGTCAATGGGCTGGAGTTGTTGCCCGGACTGCTTGAGGCGACGCTTTTCAAGGCGCCGTCGATTCCATCGTTTGAGCAGGTCTTTGAACATCAAATATCGAGCCTAGAAGGCCTTTTTGAATGCCAGGCGCGCAGCCAAGCGCAGTTCCGACAGGGTTGTTTTCTTGAGTGTGCGTCGCTTTGACAGCGCTTTGCCTGCAATCGATAGCAAACCGGCTCGTGTGGCTGCCTTGATTAGTTTGCGCCCTTCCGTGCTGATGAACATCTCTGCGGGCGCCTGCTCAACAAAGGCCTCCAACTCGTTGGCAGGCAATACCTGAACGAAATTGGACAAGCCATGAAAACCGAAGCTGCGCGGCGCTCCGCGCTCACGCTCAAAGGCGAACTGATGGGCCATGGCCTCATCGGCGAAGCGGATGCCCCAGCGCTGTTCCAGCAGCGTGCGGTAGGTTCTGGCAATGCAGGTGTCTTCCGGGTGATGCGGCACGATTTCATCGTGCGCCAGGGCGTCCAGCAGTTTGCGTGATCGCAGCGAGAACCCGCCGTTGCCGACCCGGTGCGCATCGTTGTACTGAGGCCAGACAGCGCCGATGTAGTCCACGCTGAGGAAGTCATCGCGCCACATGCCGGGATCAACCACATAGCCATCCCATTGCACGATCAGCATGTGGGATGTGTGGAGATAGGGCCCCATCTCCTTGAGCAGGAAGTGCGAATAGGCCTCGATGGACCGGATCGTATCGACCTCGATCACCTTGATGCCCGGCGGCACATCTTGCAGGCCATGCTGTGGGCGCGTGAAGAGCAGGGCGTCACCAAACTGGGCGCGCGACATGCAGATCTTCATGGCGTCCAGCGCCATCTGGGGCAGACGGGTGTCTACGCAGCACAGGGTAATTTGCGGCAAGTTCAGCATGTTGATCCGTCCTTTCGTGCCGCGTCTGGTGCGTACAGCGCCATGTATTGTTGCGCCGCGCGCGCCCAGGTATAGCGCTGCGCTTGTTGGCGAACCAACTCGGCCGTGCCAGGGTTTTGTTGATGCTGCGCCAGCCACGATTCGGTGATTTGCCGCATGCCTTTCGGCTCGAAGTCGTCCCAATAGGCGGCGCCTTCTCCACAGATCTCGGGCAGGCAGGTGCGCCGCGCAACGACCACGGGTTTGCCAAAGAACATGGCCTCGATCGGTGGGAGGCCGAAGCCTTCCATCAAGGAGGGAAAGAGAAAGGCATCGCAGTGTGCGTAAAGCCAGGTCTTTTGCGATTCGTTCACATCGGTGAAGAAGCGAACGTTGTTCAACCCCAGCGCCTTGGCGCGAGCTTGATGGGCCTGCACTTCCGGGCTATCGGGGCCCACAAGTGCCAGCTGGCGCTCGGGCCAGATGGCGGCCATGTTGATCAGCGCTTCCACATTCTTGGAGGGTGACATGCGGCTGATGTGCAGCAAGAAGGCTTGGCCGTTCAGTGCCTCTACCGGTGTCTGGGGGGCGGTGGACAGGTCTGCTGCGCCGTTGTGAATCACGGTGGCTTCAGGCGCCCAGGGCAGATGTTGGCGCAGGTCATTGGCAGCGTACTGGCTGATCGCCACCAGCTGATGGGCGCGGCGCAGATGCCGGGTCAGGCGCATGTTCTGCCACCACAGGCTCAAGCCCTTCTTAGCGTAGACATGATTGAGATCGTGCACCGTGATGACATTGCGCCGGCTGTTGACGGGCGGGCGGTAGCGCATGTGCTGATGCAGCCCGTGCCAGACATCCAGATCCACAGGAAAGCGATGGCGCAGGCGCATGCCGTCATGCAGATCGTGATACTGAACCTCGCTGCCGAACATGCCGTGCCATTGGCTGGGCATGATGAAGTGGAACTGCCAGTTGCGTTCGGCCTTGAGCGTGCTGGCTTGCTGCGAGAACTGCAAGGCCAGTTGCCGAGAAAACTCGGCCAGCCCTTCGTTGAAGTGCTTGATGTGCCCGAATTGCAGGGCGATGTGGCGTGTTCCGCTGCTCATGGTTGCGGCGCCTTGTCGATGGCCTGCAGCACGTCCTGCAGCGTTGGCCATCCTTGATCAGGCCGCAGCACGGTGACCTTGTCGCCTTGAACCCACCACATGGGGGCGGCGTCCGGGCCCAGCACACTGACAACGCAGCCACCTGCGCCAGACGCCAGATGGCCAGGGCCGGTGTCGTTTGATACGGTGCAGCGGGCGTGCTGGCTCAGCGCGGCATAGGTGCCCAGATCGACCTTGTTCAGGATCGTGGCGCCAGGGTAGTCGGCTTGGGCTTGATCTTCTTCGCCTGGGCCGGGACAGAGCACCACGGTCTGGCCTTGATCTGCCAGTTGCCGAGCCAGTTCAGGAAACTCGGGCCAGAGCTTCTTGCCGGTGGTATCGGCTGCGCCAGAAAACGGGCACAGGATGATGAAGCCGTCTTGCAGACCATGCGCCTGCATCAATTGCGTGGCCTGGCTCTGGTGTGTGGCGGATGGCTTCAAACCGAGTTGCCGTGGTCGAGCTTGCGTGACGCCAGCGAAGTGACTGCCGATGCGCCAGTAGTTGTCGGCCGCGTGCAGGCCTGCCTGATACGGCACGCCGTGGCCAAGCAAGAGTCTGCGGCCTTCTTTCTGATAGCCGATAGGCTTGAGCCCGCCCAGTCTGGCTTCCAGTGCGCTGGAGAACGAACTGGTAAAGAGCACCATGTTGGGTCTGCGCGTGAAGCCAGGGTGGCTTTGGACCAGCTGTTGGCGAAGGGCCTTGAGCTGCGCGATGGCGTCAGCGCGTTTGGCTGGGCGCACATGCACCGGCCAGCCGTGCCCTTCAAACAAATTGATGGCCCAGCGTTTGCCGATCAAGTGCAGCTCGTAGCCTTGTTCTGCCAACATGGTGAGCGTGGGCACGGAGAGCACGGCTTCGCCGACCCAGTTGCACAGCCTGATGATCAGAGGGCCTTTGCTGGCAGTCATGCGTCCACTTTCTGCAGGACGTCAGCTATTGATGGCCACTGCTTGTTCGGCCCTTGCGCAATGATGTTTTGCGGGCCCCATGGTCGCCATTGTTCCGGCTTGGTCGGGCCGAGTGTGCTCAGCACGGTGGTGCCCACGGCTGCCGCCATGTGCGCCGGTCCGGTGTCATTGGAGATCACCAGTGCCGCACGTTTGAGCAGGCCCAGGTACACATCCAGTGCGACGCCTGGCAGGCATATCGCGTCGGGATGCTGACGAGCCACGTCTTCCTCTCCAGGGCCGGGGCAGGTGACGATCTGCCGATCCTGCCGCGCGGCCAGTTGGCGCGTGAATGCAGCGAACTCGGGCCAGCGTTTGTCCTTGCCGTCTACATCGCCAGCGGCATAAGGCACGATGCAGGTGAAGCCGGGCTGGATGCCATGCGCAGCCAGCAGCGCATCGGCCTTGCTTTGTGCTTGTGGATCAATATGCAGATCGATGCGATCTGGTGCTGAAGCCTCAGTGGCTGTCAGGCGGCAGGCCAGTTCCCAGAAGCCTTCAAGCGCATGATGAGGTGGGCTGGGCATGCGTGCGTTCCAGGCCTCGCTCAGCAACAGGCTGCGCCCATCTCGTGCCAGGCCGGCAGGCTTGAGTCCGGCCATACGGGCTTCAAATGCGCTGGAGAACGAGTTGGGCATGACCAGCGTGTTGACGCGCTGGTTGAAGCTGGGATCCTGCTTCAGGCAATGTTGCTTGAGTGCGCGCAATTGAGCGATGCGCTCGCCCAGTTTGCCTGCTCGGGTGGTGATGTGCCAGCCATGGCCGCCCAACAAGGCTTTGGACCAGCCTTTGCCATACAGGTGCAAGTCATGGCCATGGTCCTGGAGCAGCTGCAGCGCTGGCAAACCCAGCGCCACATCGCCGACCATATTGCACAGCCGAACGATCAACGGGCGACGCTGAGATGGTGTGGGCTTGGACATCTTGCGAATTCTGCCAGCGAGCAGGCAATAAAAAACCCCGCAAAGCGAGCTGTGCGGGGTTCTTGAATTTTGGTGGCCTGGGGCGGAATCGAACCACCGACACGCGGATTTTCAATCTCGCACAAAGATCAATGAAATCAACGCCTTGGCCAGGAACAGCGAGGCGGGATTGTCGCAGATTACGCGGTCATTTCAGAGGCGCATGCCTCAGGAAGTTGCGTTTTTGTAGAGCAGGGCGCGCACCCTAGAATCGCGGAGTACCCCAGCAAGCAATCCTATGAGCGATACAACACCCCCAACACCAGTTGATGACAGCAGCGTTTTAAGCGGAGCATTGCCGGTGGTGGCTACGTTTCAACCTGAGCCGATGCAGGCTCCGTTTGGACAAGCGCCGGAGTCGTTGCTGGGTAAGCGATTGGCGCTTGCTCGGGCTCATTACGGGCTCAACATTGAGGCCCTGTCGAGGTTGACAAAGCTTT
>NZ_SCTN01000591.1 GCF_004297345.1 Aquabacterium sp.
GCTGTTTGAGTTTATCCAGGTCACGCACGACGGACGCCTGAGAAATACCAAAGGACGCGTCGTCGGTCACCGACTTTACGAACAGCGGAAAACGCAGCTTCTCAGGCATGGTCACACGCTGTCCCTTGCCGAACACGGCAAAGCCGGGCGTGGCGATGCCGTGAAATGCCAGTATCTGTTTGGCCAGGGCTTTATCGCGTGACAACAACAAGCCGCGTGGATTGCAGCCGGTATAAGGCTGACGCAATAACTCCAGAAACGACACCACATGCTGGTCGTAGCTGACGATGCTCTGAAATTCCTCAGCGAGATTGAAAACCACATGCGGCCGCCAGTCCTCGATGGTCGCGGTCAATTCGGCAAGGTTGTCGCCCAGCCCCAGGCAACGCACAGCATGACCGGAAGTTTTGAGCTGTTGCACCACATCGTACTCGGTGCGGAACTCGTCGATCTGGGCCTGAGTGCATCCCTTCAAGCTATCGGGCGGCACCAACGTCTCATGCATCAAAACCAATATACGTTGCGGCTTCATCCGCGAAGCTTAGCAAAAGGCGCGCAAGACGATCGATACAAGGCAAGCGACACTCAGTCAGAGAATTTTGCGCTGGGTGCGCGGCTTGCGCGCGAGTGTTGCTTTGCTGCCGGTTTTGCCGGATTGCAGCGGCGCACGTGCAATCGGCAGCGTACCGCTACTTGTTGCCAGTTCGACGGCCAGTTGCCGGGCATGCAACAACGCCGGCCCAAGCAGATCCTGCGGCGTTTCGTGCACGGGCCACGACGACGGTTTGCCCAGACTGCGCAGCAATGCACCAGACACCGGCACACTATCGAAATTAAAACTCATGGCCGGTAAGGCGGTTGCGCCACTTTCAAAGTTTTGCACAGCCAAGCTCTGCAAGGCCACGACATGCGAAGCCGCGACCGGCAGATCGGTAGTAACGGCTGCCGGACTCGCATCCTGACTACCGCTGTGCGCGCGCAGTTGATTCAAACCTGCCAAGACCTGTTCCTTACTGCGGCCACGCAACTCAAATAGCAGAAATGGATCGCGATCCAAGGCCTCACCCAGCACATAGTGCGTTGCGGCCACATGCTTGCAGGGGCTGGACCAATCGTCGCAGCTGCAGTCCGCATCGATGTCGTGCGAGTTGGCAGGAAACAAACTCTTGCCGCAGCTGCGAAACAAGCGATCGGCGTCCTTGGGCATTTCGCCATTCAGTAGTTGCGCGGCAAACAGCGCCTGTTGACTCATCGCTTGCAGAATCTGATTCCAGACCTTGGGTTCGAACACATCCAGGTTCAAGCTGACGGCATAACTATCGAGCTCATCGTCGGTCACGGTCGCAGTAACTTTACCGGGGAAAATCTTCAAGCCATGCACGTGTCCATCGCGCGCATAGGCGCGCCCCTTGCCCAAACGCGCGACCACATCGCGCGAGCTGCGCTCCAAGGCTTCAATCCATCGTTGCCCCCACCAGGTGGTACCCAGCGATTTCGGCTTGACGTTGCCGTGGCTGTGGCCATGGCTTTTAGACTGCCT
>NZ_SCTN01000427.1 GCF_004297345.1 Aquabacterium sp.
TCGGATGCAAACAGCTTGGCCTGCGAGGCCTCCGAGATGCAGGGCACACCGGCCGTGCGCAAACGGGCGGCGTGGTGCACCAACAGGCGCGCGGCGTTGAGGCGGGTGTGCATGTCGGCCAGCATGTGGGCGATGGCCTGGTGCTGGTCGATCGTCTTGCCGAACTGCACGCGCTCGGCGGCATAGGCCTTGGCGGCTTCCAGCGCCGCACGGGCGATGCCCACGGCTTGTGCCGCGATGCCGATGCGCCCGCCTTCCAGGTTGGCCAGAGCGATCTTCAAGCCCTCTCCGCGCTGGCCCAGCATGTTGGCGGCAGGCACGCGGCAGTTTTCCAGGGTGATGGCGCAGGTGTCCGACGCGCGGATGCCCATCTTGTTTTCCTTGCGCGCCA
This sequence comes from Aquabacterium sp., assembly GCF_004297345.1. GTDB lineage: Bacteria > Pseudomonadota > Gammaproteobacteria > Burkholderiales > Burkholderiaceae_C > Aquabacterium. Next base: position 392 of record NZ_SCTN01000427.1, read on the forward strand.
CCGTGAAGCCGGGTGTGGCCGTGTCCACGATGAAGGCCGACAGGCCCTTCTTGCCCAGATCCGGATCGGTCACGGCGAACACGATGGCCATGCCGGCGCGCTCGCCATTGGTGGTGAACTGCTTGCTGCCATTGAGCACCCAGCTGTCGTCTTCGAACACGGCGCGGGTCTTCATGGCGTCGGCCTCGGAGCCTGATTGCGGCTCGGTCAGGCAGAAGGCGCCGATGACGTCGCCCGTGGCCAGTTTGGGCAGCCAGTGCTGTTGTTGCTCTGGCGTACCGAACTTGAGGATGGGCACGCAGCCCACCGAGTTGTGCACGCTCATCAAGGTGGCGCACGAGGCGCAGCCCACGGCCACTTCTTCCAGCGCCAGGGCATAGCTCAGGTCGTCAGAGCGCGTGCCGCCCATCTCGGCGGGCACCAGCATGCCCAGCAGGCCCAGCTCGCCCATCAGCTTGACCACCGATGTGGGCAGCTTGCCCTCCTGGTCCCAACGGGCAGCATGGGGCGCCAGTTCGGCCTGGGCAAAGGTGCGTGCGGCATCGCGCACCATGCGCTGGTCATCGCTCAGGAGGGCATCCATGTTGCTCATCTAAGGCTTTCAGGTTGAATGGCGTGGTTCAGGTGGGTGTGGCAGGCCGGTGTCGCGTCAGGCGGTGTGCTTATTTCGCAGCCATGCGGATGCCGCCATCAATGCGGATCACTTCGCCGTTGAGGTACTCGTTGTCCACGATGCTGCGCACCATGGCGGCGAACTCGGCGGGCTTGCCCAGGCGCGATGGGTGGGGCACGGAGCGGCCCAGCGAGTCCTGCACCTCTTGCGGCAGGCCCAGCAGCATGGGCGTTTCGAAGATGCCCGGGGCGATGGTCATGACGCGCACGCGATCACGGGCCAGCTCGCGCGCTGCAGGCAAGGTCATGGCCACCACGCCGCCCTTGGAGGCCGAGTACGCCGCCTGGCCGATCTGGCCATCAAAGGCCGCCACCGAGGCCGTGTTGATGATCACGCCCTGAGAGGCTGTGGGTTCGGTGCTGTTGCCAGGCACACCCGAGTTGATCATCGCGGGCACGGCCAGGCGCATCATGTTGAAGGTGCCGATCAGGTTGACCTGGATGGTGCGGGTGAAAGAGTCCAGCCGATGCGGGCCGTTCTTGCCGTTGATCTTTTCAGCCGGGCCGATGCCCGCCGCATTGACCAGCACATCCAGACGGCCGAAGCGTTGCAGGGCGGTCTGCACGGCGGCCTGGCCGCTGTCTTCGTCGCACACATTGGTCTTCACATAGACCAGGTTCTCGGATGGGGCGAAGGTGCCTTCACGCGGCTCGGCCAGGTCGGCAATCACCACACGGGCACCAGCTTGCAAGGCCATCTGGGCCGTGGCTGCGCCCAGTCCGGAGGCTCCGCCGGTGATCAGGAAGACACTGTCGGATACTTGCATGGTTTGTCTCTCTCGGTGGCTGGGGTCAGGTTGAGGATGGGCACGCGGCCCCCTTGAACCGATCCTAGGCAGACGCTGCCCTGTTTTCGATGCCCAAATCCGTCAATATCGCTGCACGTTCCAGCCAGTCACTCGGTGTAATCCCGGGTGTACCTGATGACCGAGCTTGCCTGCCCGGGAGCCCGGCATGAAGCCCGAACGCGGCACCATCTCCATCCACTTCGTGCAGGAGGCCCTGCGTTGTGTGCAGGCGCGAGGCCTCGGGTTGGGCGCCTTCCTGCAACGTGCAGGCATCCCTGCAGCCTTTGTGGACGAGCCGCTGGCGCGTGTCTCGCCCGCGCAGTTTGGCGCCTTGTGGCGCGACATCGCCCGCGAGCTGGACGATGAGTTCTTCGGCCTGGACAGCCACCCCGCGCGCCAGGGCACTTACGTGCTGATGTGCCACAGCGTGCTGGATGCGGACAACCTGGGCCACGCGCTCAAGCGCATCTTCCGGTTCATGCGCCTGGTGCTGGATGACATGCATGGTTCCCTGGAAATCGACGGCGACCGGGCCGTGCTGCAACTGCATGACCGGCAAGGCCCGCAGCGGCTGTTTGCTTACGCGACCTTTCTGATCATGGTCTATGGCCTGGCCTGCTGGTTGACCGGGCGTCGCCTGCAACTTACGCAAGGCGCTTTCCGCTGCCCCGAGCCGGCTGCTTCGGCCGAGTACCGCGTGCTGTTTTGCGAGCAACTGCAGTTCGATGCACCGCAGACCAGCCTGTGCCTGCGCGCCGCCGATCTGCAACTGCCCATCGTGCAAAACGCCGGCACGCTCAAGACCTTCTTCAAGGATGTGCCGGACAACTTCCTGGTCAAGTACCGCAATCCCAAGAGCCTGGCGGCGCGTATCCGCCGTCGCTTGCGTGAGCAGCCAGCAGCCTCATGGCCAGATCTGGCTGTGTTGTGCACGGAGCTGCACCTGACCGAGGCCACGCTGCGCCGTCGCCTGAAGGACGAGGGCCACAGCTACCAGTCGCTCAAGGACGATCTGCGACGCGACATGGCCATCACCCGCTTGCAAGACAGTCGCCGCCCCATCGAAGCCATTGCCATTGAACTGGGCTTTGCCGAGCCTGCCGCGTTTTACAGGGCATTCAAGAAATGGACGGGCGCCAAGCCCTCGGATTACCGAATCAGCGGGGATTGAGTCCGGCATGAATGTCGACCATGTCTTATGCTGAGCGTCATGCCGTCTTCACCAGCCGCCGTTTCATCAGGCCCTTGCCCCAGCCCTTGCGTGCGCCTGTGCACGCTCAATGAGCAAGACATCTGTCTGGGCTGTGGCCGCACCCTGGCCGACATCACGGGCTGGAGCAAGATGAGCGAGGCTGACAAGCAGGCCTGCGTGGCCCGCGCACGTGACACCCTGATCCGCCTGGGGCGCCCCTTGCCTCATCTGACGCAGCGCCCACCAGGCCGTGCGTGATCAAGGGCGAGCAGCACGCCGCGTGCGCATGGTCCGGATGCCGCGCCTGAGCAACCAGGCGCCAGGCACCAGTATCAGCAGCCAGGGCAACACGGCCGCCACGAAGGTGATCAGGCCTGCCAGGCTTTGCACGAGCACGCGGCCGGCATCCTGCAAGGCATAGCTCACAGGCGCGAAGAAGCCGTCCTCCTGCACACCCAGGCGGGCCTGGAATTGAATGTGCACCAGCACCTTGTCTGTCTCGTTGGCCAGGGCCTTGCGCAGGCCGGCCACCGTGTCGAGCTGGGCTTGCGTGTCGGCCAGTTCCTTTTCGATGTCCAGCACGTCCTTGATGTTGCCGGGGCGTGAGGCCAGCATGGCGCGCAGGCGGTCGCGCAAGTCGGTCAGGTTCTTGATGCGCGCCTCGGCGTCGATGACCTGATCGGTCTTGTCTTCGCTGTCCCGCTGATGCGACTGGATCTGCGCCCGCGCGTTGCTCAAGCTGGCCAGAAAGCCCTCCACGGCCTGAGGCGGCAAGCGCAAGGACAACTCGGCCGACGGCCTGTTCAGCGGCCCCTCCTTGCCAATGCGCGCAGACAGCACCTCGGCGCCCAGGGCCACGGCCCGTGACATCGCACCATCAAACTGCGCCTGCAGGTCCTGCCCCGATGATTCGATGACCAGGTGGTGGCTGAGTGCGAGGTAGCGCCTGGTGGCAGCTTGGGTGTCCTTGGCCTGCTCGGCTGCGCCGGATGGCTGTGCGGCTGACTTGGCGCTCGCGCTCATGGCGCGGCTTGGCGTGCTTTGCGCCAGGCTGGTTTCTTCCTTCTTGGAACAGGCGCTCAGGCTCAAGACGAGCGACGCAGCGAGGGCGATGAAGGGCAGTCGATTGGTCATGGGCATGATCATGCAACGATTGCATTCACAGGCTCATGGCTGAAACGTAACCTGTCATTTCAAGATAGCCGCTACCGACCACGCGGCCTTGCGCATCCAGCAAGTCGCTCAGGCCTTCCCAGTACACGCCACCTGTACTTTGGCGGCTGTCGAGCTCCTGGTTGTCCATGCGGGCACGCACCTCGTAGCGTGTACCTGCTGCATCCACCATCCAGCTCACGGGGTAGTGCGCCGCCGTGGCGGGGCTGACCCATGTTTTGCCGGGCGTGAAGCGCACCTCCTCGGGCTTCAGTGATCGGGCTGCTTCACCCGGGCGACGCAAGCTGCCCCCGCTCCACAGCGTGCTGCCATCGGCGCGGCGCAGTCGGAAGGCCGTCAAGGCGCGGCCATCTTGCAGGTTCATGCCGATCCAGTCCCAGCCCACGGCCTCCTTGTCCAGCAGGGATTCGCTCCATTCGTGGTCCAGCCAGGCCTTGCCTTTGACCTGCAAGGGGCTTTGCTGCAGCTGGATCTGGCCTTGCACGGCCAGCTGAGGCTGCGAGTAATAGTGGCTGGCCTGCTCGGGATGCGGGCCTTTGCGCGAGTAGCCTGCCTCGCCTTGCAAGAGCACGGGCTGCGTCTGGGCAAAGCGCAGATCCAGGCTGAAATCACGCGCGGCGATGTGGCTGCTGTAGAGGCTTTGCGTGACGGGGCCTTGCCGTTGCAGCGTCCAGTCTCGCAGGGTGATGCGGGTGTCATCTTGTGCGGCCTCGACCAGGCCGAAGCCTTCGCGGGCAATGCGCTGGTCATGCAGCAGGCGGCCCTGGCCGATGTCGCTCAAGGCCGTGTGCGCGAACACCAGTTGCCGGGCGGCAAAGCGGCTCTGGCTGGCCGCGTTCGCATCCACCCGCGAGCGAAAGAATGTGATCTGAAAGCCATAGCTGCGAGCGGGGTCGGACAAGGCTTGCAGCGTGCCGGTGATGTACCACCACTCCGTGCGAAAGGCCGGGTGGGCGCCGAAGTCCTGCGGAAAGCGCAGCACGTCTGTGGGGCGGATCACGGGGGACTCGACACGCGCTGTGGCTGGAGCCGATCGCACCCATGCCGGCCACAACAGAGCCGGGGTCATCATCAGCATCTGGCGGCGACCATGCCGGCGCTGATCGTATTTGTGGGGGGGCTTGTTCACCAGTCTTCCTTTACCGCCATCACGGCATCGCGGCTGATGGCGGTGCGCCCGGCCAGCAAGGCCGTGATCGTGCCCGCTGCGATCACGCTACCGCACAAAGCTGCCAGTCGGGGCCAGGGCAGCAGCATGTCCATCGTCCAGTGAAAGCTCTGCGGGTTGACCACATGCACCAGCACCACGCTCACGCCGATGCCCAGCGCCAGGCCCATCAAGGCGCCCACGCTGCTCAAGGCCAGGCCTTCGCCGGCCACGATGGCCAGCACCTGCCGGTGCGTGAAGCCCAGGTGGCTCAGCAAGCCGAACTCCTTGCGCCGCGCCAGCACCTGCGCCGAGAAGCTCGCCGCCGTGCCGAACAGGCCGATGCCGATGGCCACGGCTTGCAGCCAGTAGGTCACGGCAAAGCTGCGGTCGAAGATGCGCAGCGTGGTTTGGCGGATCTCGCGCGGTTCGGCAAATTCAAGCGAGGCGCCGTCCAGGCCTGCCGAGGTGGCTTGCTGGCGGATGGCCTGCTGTACGTCAGCCGTGCGCACTTCGGGCGACAGCCACAAGGCCAGATCATTGAGGTCGGTATCGCTGCTCAGGCGCTGGTAATCGGCCTCGTCGATGACGATGGCGCCTTGCTGGCGGGCATAGTCGCGCCACACGCCGCGCACAAAGGCCATCACGGGCGCCTGACCCGAGCGCAAGGGCAGGGCCAGCAGCGTGCCGGGGCGCGCGCCGTAGAGGTCCACCATGGCCTCGCTCACGTACACCTGGATGCGACCAGCTTGAGCCGGCAGCAGCTCGCCCACCAAGGGCAGGCTGCGCGGCGCCGCATTGGTGTCGTCACCCAGAGGACGAGCGATCAGGGCCACGGCGGCTTGATCGGCACGCAGGCTCAGCTTGCTCACTCGGATGCCCACGGCGCGCGTCACGCCGGGGATATGGCGGATACGGTTCAGCAATTGGGGCGTGAGGTGCTGGGTGTCCGCATCCCCGCCGCTGTTGGCGGACCGGACATACAGATCGGCAGGCAGCACCACATCCAGCCAGGCGGTAACCGATCCCCGAAAGCTCGCCACCATCACGGTCAGGGCCACTGACAAACTCAGGCTGGCCACCACCCCCGCCATGATCACCGTGGCCGTGTGGCGCATGCGCCGGGCACGCTCCAGCGACAGCATCAAGGCCGCATGGCGCATCAGGCTGCGGCGTGGCCACAAGCGCAGCAAGGCCCCAACCGTGGACGGCACACAGGCGATGCCACCCACCAGCAGGAAGGCCACGGCGATATAGGCCCACAGCGGTACACCGGCCACGGGCGGCAGGCGCGTCAAACCGATACCCAGCAGCAGGAGCGCCGGCCCCAGCCACCAGCCGCTGTTGTCATGCACGGCATCGCCCTGGCCCTTGAGCGCCTGTGCCGGTACCAGACGTTGGGCCGCGCGCGCTGGCAGCCAGCCGCCCACCACCGCTGCCGCTACGCCCAACACCCCGTAAGCCAAGGCGGCGCCAGCCGACCATTGCAAGCGGGGTGTGATGCCGGGAAAGTAGCCGCCGCCCAGGTCACCCGACAGCAGCTTCAAGGCCGCCGCCGCCAGTCCGGTGCCCAAGGCGATACCCAGCAGCGAACCCACGGCACCAATGAAGGCCGATTCCCAGACCACCAGTTGCAGGCGTTCCCTCGCACTCAGGCCCAACACGCCCAGCAGCGCCAGTTGCTGCTGGCGCTTGGCCACCGACAGCGAGAGGATCGAAAACACCAGAAAGGCCCCGGTGAACAAGGCCACCAGCGCCAGCACCGTGAGGTTGACCCGGTAGGCACGCGACATGTTGGACACCCGCTGCCCCGCTTCCTCGGGCGAGTCGATCTGCACGCCCGCAGGCAAGGCCAGGGCGCGAGCCAGATCGGTGGAGGGGGCGCCAGCCACCAGCTTGATGTCCAGTCGCGAGATCTGGCCGGGCGTGCCAAAGGCATCCTGCGCAGCGGCGATGTCCATCACACCCATGGCCTGGCCGCCCGCAGCCACTCGGCCCAAGACGCGCAAGCGCAAAGGCGCCAGGCTGTGCCCTTGCACCGCGATCACGTCGCCGGCTTGCACCGCCAGCTGGCGCTGGGCCGCAGCGTTGAGCGAGATGGTGTCCGGTGCAAACAGATCGAGCCTGTCAAATCCGGCCTGCTCTTTTGCTTGATCCCGTTGATCGTGCTGATCCCGTTGCGGCAGCATGAGCGGCGCCAGCGGCGCTGCCACCAAGGGATCCAGCCCGATCACGCGCAGCGTCTGCGGCTTGTTCGCGCTACCGGGCTTGCTGGCCATCACCTGCACGTCGATGACCGGGCTGGCGATGGCCACCAGTGGATGGTGGGCCACGACCGGGTAGAGCGCTTCGTCCAGCCCGCCATGGGCTGCGCGCAGACTCAGATCAGCCTGGCCATTGACCGAGCGCACGGCCGCGCTGAATTCGCTGAGCGCCGATTCATTGATCAGGTGCACGGAAAAGGCCAGCGCCACTCCCAGCAGCACGGCCAGTACAGCAGTGGCGTGGCGCAGCCCGTGGTGGCGCAGTTCCTGCCAGGAAAAACTGCGCAAAAGCCGCCAGACGGGTGAGGCAGCTTGTCTGCCAGAGACGCCACGCACGCCCGTTTCACAGGCCATCTTGCAGCCTGTCGTCTTTCAGCCCGGTTCGCGTCAGCCTGAGGATGCGGTCTGCACGTTGCGCTGCGCTGTGCGAGTGCGTGACCATCACGCAGGCCGCACCATGTGCTCGTGTCTGAGCGACCAGGGCCGTCATGATCCGGTCGGCGGTTTCGGGGTCCAGGTTGCCGGTGGGCTCGTCCGCCAGGATCAGCGCCGGGCGGTGGATCAGGGCCCGCGCGATCGCCACTCGCTGCAATTGCCCGCCCGATAACTGCTGCGGCAAGCGCGCACCCAGACCTGACAAGCCCACCGCGTTCAAAGCGGCCAGCACGCGTGCTGGATCTGGCTGGCCCAGCAGCATCAAAGGCAGCGCCACGTTTTGTGCCACATCCAGATGCGGCAGCACGTGGAAGGCCTGGAACACAAAACCCAGGTGCTGACGCCGAAACAGCGCCTGCGCCTGATCATCCAGTTGCGTGATTGGCGTATCGAGCACGCGTACCGTGCCCTCGGACACCGTATCGAGCCCCGCCAGGCAGTTGAGCAAGGTGGACTTGCCCACGCCCGATTCACCCACGATGGCGATGAACTCGCCGGGCGACACATCCAGATCGACCTGCGAAAAGACGGGCTCGGTGCCGTAGCGTTTGCCAAGGTTGCGTACTTGCAGCATGGTCGCCAGCATATCTGGCAAATCTCGGCGGCTCTTGTTAACATGCTCCGTTATAGGCTTGGCTGATGCGGGTGGTCCGAAGTTGATCGCCGTATCGCCATGGCCAACACCAAATCAGGAGTGAAGATGCAAGTTCCCCAAGCCTTGTCTCTGGCCGTTTTGTTGTGCTGTGGTGCCGCCCATGCCTCGGTTGTGGATGTGAGCATCCCAACCGGCGTCGAGTCCCAGACCTTCATGAACTACCACGCTGCCAGTTTGCTGGCGCAAACCTTCACGGCTGGATTTGCCCAGTCGCTGGATGCCGTGACGCTCCACAACGATCATTGGGCTGGCAGCACCTTCCAGCCCCTGACGGTCTCAGTTGAAAAGACGACGGCTGAGGATGCACCGGGCGGCGCGATCCTGGGCAGCCTGACGGTCAACGCGGCCTATGGCTTTCAGCGCATTGACTTGAGCAGCCTGGGTATCCAGTTGGAGCAAGGCCAGCATTACGCTTTGGTGCTGGGCAGCACCTACAGTGGCAATCTGGACTACGCCAATGCCGTGGAGATCAATCCCGGCTACAAGCCCGCATATGGGCCTGACACGCCCAACGCCTATCCCGAAGGCATGTTGTGGATGACCTCAAACGGCGTCTGGACGCCCTACACCGATGTCAGCAGCCAGAACATTCCCGGGCTGGCCGATCTGGTGTTCACGACTTACGGCACTCCAACGGCCGTGCCCGAACCCGCTGACGTCACCTTGTTCATGCTGGGTTTGGGGCTCATGGCTGCGAAGGTACGCAGCCGTCGTCTCTGATCCCCTGCGCAAGAGCTTGTTTGCTGGTGGCGAAGGTTATGCTTCGCGCCTGACCGCACATCAGGAGACAAGCATGTTCAAAGGCATCCTCATTGAAAAAGACGAGCAAGGCTATCGCGCCACGCTCAAGGACATCGACGACGCGGCTCTGCCCGATGGCAACGTGACTGTGCGCGTCTCACATTCCACGCTCAATTACAAGGACGGCCTGGCCATCACCGGCAAATCGCCTGTGGTGCGCAAGTTCCCGCTGGTGCCCGGCATCGACCTGGCGGGTGTCGTTGAAACCAGTTCTCACCCTGATTACAAGGCGGGCGATGCCGTTGTGCTCAACGGCTGGGGTGTGGGCGAAACACACTGGGGTGGCCTGGCGCAACGCGCTCGACTCAATGGCGACTGGCTGGTGCCATTGCCGTCCGCTTTCACACCTGCGCAAGCCATGGCCATTGGCACGGCCGGCTACACGGCCATGCTGTGCGTGATGGCCCTGGAGCGCCACGGCGTCACACCCGACAAGGGCGAGGTGCTGGTGACAGGCGCCGCAGGTGGCGTAGGCAGTGTGGCCGTGGCCATCCTGGCCAAGCTGGGCTACCAGGTGGCGGCGGTCACGGGCCGCCCACAAGAGGCCGCCTACCTTCAGAGCCTGGGGGCGGCTACCGTGCTGGACCGTGCCGAGTTTGCATCACCAGGCAAGCCCCTGGCCAAAGAGCACTGGGCCGGCGCCGTCGATACCGTGGGCAGCCACACCCTGGCCAATGTGTGCGCATCGACCAAATACCGTGGCACCGTCGCGGCGTGCGGCCTGGCCGGCGGCATGGACCTGCCCGCCACGGTGGCACCCTTCATCTTGCGCGGCGTGACGCTGGCTGGCGTGGACAGCGTGATGTGCCCTCGCGCTGATCGCCTGGAAGCCTGGCAGCGCCTGGCCGGGGATCTGGATGTGAGCAAGCTCGACCTGATCACGCAGCAGATTGGTTTGAGCGATGCCATCTCGATCGCCCACAAGCTGATCGAAGGGCAGGTGCGTGGGCGGGTGGTGGTGGATGTGAATGCTTGATCCACGTCGAGCCGGCAAGCTCTTGTTACGCAAGGTTTGCTCGCCAGACGTCTTGTAACGAGCTTCCTGTGGCATCTTTGATGCCTTCGCGCTGACATCTTCGGCGCTGTTCCCAGATAGTCGGGTGATTCCATGTTCCAACGTCGCCATATCGCGCTGGCTGTTTGCTCGGCGCTGTCCATGTACCTGCTTGCCTGCGGTGGTGGCGGTGGTGGTACGCCTGCCGTGCCTTCGGACGCCTCGGCGCAGTCTTCGGGTTCTTTGCCCAGTGGTACGGGTACGGGCGCCAGTGGCGCTGCGTCTGGTTCTGCTGTAGGTTCTGCATCCGCTGCAACATCTGGCTCTGGCTCGGCCAGTGCTTCTTCGGGGTCGACCAGCAGCACAACGGGCACAGCCCCATCGTCCACGAACACGGTTTACGGCAACCTGAGCGCGGCCTCCCTGGGCCCGGGGGCTGCGCTCAATGGCGCGCTGCCCTTCCCGGCAGACAACGCCTGGAACACCGATATCAGCCAACGGCCGGTCGATCCGAACTCCGACAACCTCATCGCCAAGATCGGGGCGGGCACAGGCCTGCACCCGGACTTCGGCGCCGGGCTCTATAACGGCGCTCCCATCGGCATACCGTATGTGGTGGTGTCGGGCAGCCAGGCCAAGGTCCCCATGCAGTGGACTGCCTATGGCTTGGAGAGCGATCCTGGACCGTATCCGGTGCCAGCCAACGCGCCGATCGAGGGTGGCCCGACCTCCGCTGGCGATCGCCACGTGCTGGTCATCGACAAGGACAATCAGCGCTTGTACGAGTTGGGCAACGCCTATCCGCAAGCGAACGGCAGCTGGAATGCCTCGGGCGGTGCCGTGTTCCCTCTCAACAGCAACGCCACCCGCCCGCTGTACTGGACCAGTGCCGACGCCGCCGGGCTACCCATCTTCCCCGGGCTGGTGCGCTATGAAGAGGCCGCACGTGGGCCGGGCGGGATCCGTCACGCCTTGCGCTTCACTGTGGACTCGTCAAGAGCCGCCTTTGTGCCTCCCGCATCTCACTGGGCGCCGCGCAACCCTGCTACCTACTCGGCCCCCATGGGCATGCGTGTGCGCCTCAAGGCCAGCTACGTGATTCCGTCCACCTTCAGCACGGAAACCAAGGCGCTGCTCACGGCCATGAAAACCTACGGGATGATCGTGGCCGACAACGGTTCCAACTGGTTCATCAGCGGCGCCCCCGATGATCGTTGGAACAATGACAAGTTGCTGACCGAGCTGGCACAGGTCAAGGGCAGCAACTTCGAGGTGGTGCGCATGGACGGGCTGGTGGCCAAGCCCTGATCGGCTCGGCTTCCCTGCCCCATCATTCATCGCATCAAGTCTTGGGGTTTTGCTGGCTGGCCGCCAGCTCCTGCGCCTTGAGCGAACTCATCAGGCTAAGCAGCGTCGAGAAGGCGTTGCTGTCCTGGCCGCCACCCAGTTGAATCTGGGGCACCAGCGGCACCTTGGCGGTCTCGAAAGCTTCAGCCAGGCGCAGCATCACGGTCTGCATCAGCTGCTTGTCCGAACCCTCGCCTTCCAGCGCTTCTGACTTGGCCTTGATGGCAGCGGCTTCAGCCTCACCCACTGCCTTGATGGCCGATGCGCGGCCCGTGCCTTCCATCTCCTGGCGGAACTTCTCGGCCTGGGCCAGCGCTTCTACTTCCTGACGGCGCTTCTCGGCCGCCTTCACCAGGGCCGCACCATGGTTCTCCTTGATCGAGATGTCTACCAGCGAGGCGGTCAGCTCGCTTTGCTTTTCAGCGCGGCGCTCGGCCTCGTTCAGTTCACGCTGCTTGTCGGCGGCGATCTGCTTTTGCGCAAAGGTCTCCACCTGCTCACGTGCAATCTGGCGATCACGCAGTTGCGACATGATGTTCTCTATCTTCGTGTCGCCATGCTGCGGCTTGGGTGTGCCGATCAGCACCTCCTGGAACTCCAGCGAATAAGCCAGGAAGCGTTCCCGCATGTCTACCGAGGCGTTGGCCTGCAACTCGCTGCGTGACTGGATAAGCTCGATGAAGGTGTGTGTCTGCGACACGTTCTTGAAGTACGACGACACCATCGGGTCCAGCGTCTGCTCGACCAGTTGCTTCACGTTGCCGAAGCGCTGCACCACCATCGGCGCCTTGCGGTAATCGATGTGCACGACCACGCTCAAGGGCAGTTGCGGCTCGAAGGCATCCTTGGTGATCAAGGTGATCTCGCGCAGGTTGCCGTCAAAGCTGGAGCCACTCTCACCCGATTGCCACATCAGCACGAAGTTGGTCGTGGGCACCAGTTCGATCTTGCCTGCATAGGTGTTGAACGCGTACTTGCCCGGCATGAGGGCATCGCGCCATACGCCGCGGCAGCCCGTTTCCACCAGCTCGCCATGGCTGTACTCGGTGCCCGATGTATCGGTGCCCTTGCGGCCCGTGTAAGACACGACCACGCCCACATAGCCCACCGGGATCACCGTCTTCTTGATGAACTCGACGGTCGCAAACAGGCGGTTGACGTAGTAGGTGCCTTCTACCAGCACGCGCTCTTGGCGGCCGCGTCGGCCACCGGAGGCGAGGAACTGTTCGGGCTCCTGGAAGGAGTTGTGCGCATCACCCACGTCGGGGGCCAGCAACTCGTCCTTGGGCAGCGCAGGGCCGTCCATCACGGTCACCACGGCGAGCTGATCGGATTCATGCTGCCCCGCGATCTCCTTGATCACCACGGGATTGAAGGCATCGCGCTGCACCAGCAGATCCCGCATCTTCTCGTAGTAATCGGCCTCCTGCGCATCCAGCGACATGGAATAGGTGGCCTCCTGCGTCATCACCACGAACAGGGCCGGGTTGATGATGTGCGTGCCTTCGCGCAGCACCTTGCGTTGCGGGCCCTTCTGGCCACCGCCTTGCAAAAAGCCGCGCACGTCCAGGAAGTTGCTCACGCGGGCGTTGTCGGCCAGGGTCTGGCCAGCGGGCAGGTCCACCCCGTCACGCGCGAACACATAGCCCAGCTTGCCCTGCGTCACCGACACCATGGTGTGGATGTGCACCTTGTATTGAAAGGGCGGGAAGAAGTGAAAGCCACCGCGCAGCAGCTCGGGCTGGAAGCCGGCTTCGCCATCAAGTGCCAGCAGGCCCAGTTGCACCGAGCCCTTGGGGCTCCAGAGCTTTTCGACCACGCCAATGCGGTCATTGGGGATGTAGCGAATCATCCCGGAGACAAAGGCGAATGCGGCCAGCACGCCCAGCGTGGCCACCGTGATGACCAGGTAGAAGAGAAAACCTTGGCCAAGCAGTTCAGCAAACATGATGAAGATCCTTCCTTTTCCTATGCGGAGGTATGCGCCTGGTATTGGTCGAGAGCGCAGACGTGATCGCGCCTGAACCGACATCGGTTCATGACCAGGCTATTGTGGGTGAGCGGGAGAAGGCCGCAGGCTAAGGTCGACGCAGGCGATGTGCGTGACGGCTGGGCAACTGGTGCGGCGGACGGGCGTCAACCGCTGGTGTGAGTTGGTTCAACAAGATTGTGTTGAGGATGCGAGCACGAAAGCTCGACGAGAGATATGCTGCGCTGCAGCAAGCGCCAAAGCAACGATACCCATGTAAATCACATGGTGCTTGACAGTGGCTTGGTATCCTGAGATCTACCGCACGTTGCATGGCCAGGCAAACTCGACACCAGGACAGTCTAGATGGATACGGTTTCCCAGCTCCAATCCATGGGCCTTAGCTTGCCCACTCCGGCCTACATCTTTGGCGCGATCCTGTTCAGCGTGCTGGGCATGGCGGCCTGGTTGATCGGCAAGCGCAAGCAAAAGGCCACGACCAAATGGTTGGGCGTGGCCTTGATGTTCTATCCCTATGCCGTCACGAACACCGTGATGCTCTATGTTGTCGGGATCGCCTTGTGTGTGGCGGCGGTCTGGGATGACCGCCAGGGATCCTGATCAGCCCGGTTCACCCAGCAGGGCGTGCTTGAGCGCCACTTCAGCAGGCTTGTCGCCGTACCAGATGCGCAGGATGGCGTTGAAGAAGGCCGGGTCAGGCAATGGATCGATGATCTGCTTGCCATTGATCGTGATGATGGTGCCCTGAGCAGGTACCCAGTCGGCCATCACCGTGTCACCGGGTTGCAGGGGTGGCAGGGTTTCGAACAGCTCACCGAACTTGAGCAACTGGTTGACGAACTTGGACTTCTCTTCCTTGTCCAGGTTCTTGTTGATGCCGGCCAGGAATGCCCCACCAAACTCTTCACCCGTCAGCGTGCGCAGCACATGGATCTTGGCGCGCTTGGGGCCCTGCGCGGCCAGCACGCCTGCCTGCGTGGTTTCCTTCTTGGTCAGGTAGATGCCCAGCACATAGATCTTGAAGATGGTCTTGGTGCGCAGGCCGGCGCCACTGAGCACCAGATCCTTGCCGCCTACTTTGGCGCTTTCTTCCACTTTCACGCCAGCCACTTCGGCGGCTTGAGCCAGGGTCATGGCGATGCCCAGAACAGCGGCGGCCAGTACGGATTTGTTGAACAGTTTCATGAGGGCCCTCTTGCGGTTAGGGGTTGGCAATCTTGAATACGCTGACGACTTGAGCCAGGTTCGTCGCCTGGTTCTGCATGGACTCGGCAGACGCAGCGGCTTCTTCAACCAGGGCTGCGTTCTGCTGAGTGACGCCGTCCATCTGGTGGATGGATCGGTAGATGGCTTCAATGCCCTGGCTTTGCGATTGGCTGGCCGCCGTGATCTCGGTGATGATGTCGGTCACACGCCTCACGCTGGCCACGACTTCATTCATGGTGCTGCCGGCTTCGCTCACGAGTTGGCCGCCCTGGGCCACCTTCTCGACCGACTCGCCAATCAGGGATTTGATTTCCTTGGCTGCCGTGGCCGAGCGCTGCGCCAGGCTGCGCACTTCACCGGCCACCACGGCAAAGCCCCTGCCTTGCTCGCCGGCACGGGCCGCTTCCACGGCTGCGTTCAAGGCCAGGATATTCGTCTGGAAGGCGATGCCATCGATCACGCCGATGATGTCCACGATCTTGCGTGAGGATGCATCAATCGCCCCCATGGTGTCCACCACCCGCGCCACCACAGTACCGCCATCGGCTGCCACGTTGGACGCCGACTGCGCGAGGTCACTGGCCATGCGGGCGTTGTCCGCGTTTTGCTTGACGATGTTGGTCAACTCGCTCATCGACGCCGAGGTTTCCTGCAGCGACGCGGCCTGTTGCTCTGTGCGGCGCGACAGGTCCAGGTTGCCGGTGGCGATCTCGGTGGAGGCAGAGGCAATCTGTTCCGTGCTCAGACGCACATTGCCGACGATGGCCTGCAGGCTGGCATTCATCTCTGCCAGCGCCCGCATCAACTGACCGGTCTCGTCCTGGCTGGTGGCCACGATGGTGCTGCTGAGGTCGCCCTTGGCCACGCGTTGGGCCACGTCGACGGCGCGGTTGAGCGGCACGGTGATGCTGCGTGTGGCAAACAAGGCCACGACGCCGCTCAAGCCTGTGGCGGCCAGTGCCAGCACCAGGATGAACAAGGCCGTGTTGCGCGCTTGCTCGGCAGAACTGGCGCCCGCCGCTTCCATGCGATCGTTTTGCTGCGCGATCAGTTTGTCGAGTGCCGCAAAGTATTTGGTCTGCACGGATCGGATCGAAAACAGGTACTTGGTCAGTGCGTT